>NZ_JBFULO010000128.1:0-9963 GCF_054049855.1 Stenotrophomonas sp. P5_B8
GGTCAGGAACAGGTCGCGCAGGTGATCGGAGACCACGATCGTATCGACTGGCACATCGCGGGTCGGTGAAAGGTCCACTCCGGCAGGGGCCACCGGTTTGGTCAACCCACTGAGCTGGCGGTACAGCGCCTGCAGCGAAATCGGCTTGACCAGGCAGCTGTCCATGCCGGCGCTGCGGCAGCGCTCGCGCTCTTCCGGCGCGGCGTTGGCGGTGGCACCGATGATGGGTACACGCACGCCGTCTGCGCGCAACCGGCGGGTGAGGGCATACCCATCGATGTGCGGCATGTTGACGTCGGTGAGCACCGCGTCGAAGCGACGCTGTGACCAGTAGCCCAGCGCTTCGTCGCCATCGCTGGCCACCACGGCGTGGCAGCCCAACTGTTCCAGCTGTTCGCGCAGGATCATCTGGTTGATCGGATTGTCCTCGGCGACCAGCACGTGCAGGCCAAGGCGACGGAACTGCGGCGCCGCCGTCGGCGCCTGCCGTGGCGCATCCCCACCTGCGGCCATCAGCAGCGCATCCACCATGGCATCCAGGTTGTGCATGGACACCACCCAGCGCCCGTCGATCCGCTCGGGATGGTCACCGCCGTCGGTTCTGGCCACCACGTGCGGCCCGGCCCAGCCCGGATCGGGCTCGTCCAGCAGCACATCCAGCAAGGGGGTGTGTGCGCTGAAGTTCTGTGCCGATTCGCTGTGGTAGACCTGCGCGGCGGCGCCGCGCTGGCGCAGGCGCTCGCACAGGTTGTCGGCCAGTTCCCGCGATGGCGAGCGCACGTAGACCGCCACGCGCTGGCCGAACGCTGGACGCTGCTCGGCCAGGTCGGGGCTTTCGGCCAGCGGCAGTTCAAAGCTGAAACTGCTGCCCAGCCCGCTGTCGCTGACCACGCGCAGTTCGCCCCCCATCAACTGCACCAGATGCGCGCTGATCGCCAGCCCCAGGCCGGTGCCGCGCATCGCATCGGTGCCCGGGTTGGCCTGGTAGAACGGCTCGAACAGTCGTGCCTGGTGCTCCTGCTGGATACCGATGCCGGTGTCGGCCACCTGCCAGCTCAGTCGCGGCAATTCCCCCGCCGCTTCCACCCCGCGCAGGCGCACGACGATACGGCCGGCATCGGTGAACTTGATCGCGTTGCTGATGAGGTTGTTGAGCACTTGTCGGATGCGCGCGGCATCGCCGATCACCAGCGCCGGAACAGTGCCGTCGATGCACGCATACAGCTGCAGCCGCCTGCGCGTGGCCGAACCGGCATACGAGCGCAATACCTCTTCGGTCAATCCCGCCGGACAGAACGCGACCGGCTCCAGCGCCAGCTGCCCGGCCTCTGCCTTGGACACGTCGAGGATGTCGCTGATCAACTGCATCAGGGTCGACGACGAGCGTTGGATCGTGCCCACGTACTCCTGCTGTCGGCTGTCCAGTGGGGTCAGTCCGAGCAGCTCCAGTGTGCCCAGTACGCCATACAGCGGCGTGCGGATCTCATGGCTCATCGTCGCCAGGAACAGGCTTTTGGCCCGGTTGGCCTGGTCGGCGGCCACGCGCGCCTGCTGCAGCACCAGTTCGGCGTCGTGCTGGGCGGTGAGGTCGATGAACAGGCACAGCATCACCGGCTCGCCGCGGTAGCGCGCGGGGGTGACGGTCACCAGCAGATGGCGTCCGTCGGGCGTGGTGTAGGGCCGCGTGGCAGGGCCCTGGGTATTGGCGTCGGCCGACGCATCATCGCGCCACCCACCATGCCAGCCAGGTGCGTCAGGATGCTCTCCCAGCCAGTTGCGTGCCAGGGCGTTCTCCAGGATCACCTGCCCGTCGCGCTGGCGCAGCAGACACAGACCGATGGGGGCTGCGTCAAGCACGGTGCGGCTGAACGCTTCGCTTTCCAGCAGACGCTCATGGTTCTCGCGCAGCGGGACCAGAACCGAGCGTCGATAGCTGCGCAGCACCAGCACGCCGCCCAGCGCCAGCAGCATCGCGGCAATCACGCTGCCGATCAGCGGCCCGCGGGGATGGCTGAGCAGGCGCGCCCAGCGCACCTGGTACACGGCCTGCCAGCCGTCGTTGGTTCGCATGCGGTAGATCACCCCGTCACGGGTAAAGCTGCGCTGCGCGCCGCCGCCCTCCAGGTGGGGGCCGTGCACCAGTCGACCGTTCGGGTCGATGATGGACAGCTGGTCGTAGATCGTCTCGCCCAGCAGCTGACGACGCTCGTCCAGGCGCGACAGGTCCAGCAGGCAGGCGATCGCCGGCATGGCCCGGGCGTCCGTATCGCCCCACGCGTCGATGTCCCGCGGTGCCTGTGCGATCGACAGCAGGCGGTTGTTGCCATCGCCGGGATCGCGCTCGAACCAGCGCACATCGCCGCGTTGCAGCGAGACACTGGCCGCCACCGCGTGGATGTAGCGCAGCAGCGCCTGCATCGGTGCCGAGGCCGGCCGCACCGGGTCGATATCGTCCACCGTGAGCGGCACCAGCAATCCGGCCGTCCCTTCGCCGCTGACCAGCAGGCAGCGCGGTGAGGGATACAGCGATTCGGCCCAGAACGCGCCGTAGAAGCCGGAGAATCGCACGCCCAGCGCCGATGCCGTGTGTGGCGGTGGCGCCTGGTCATGCAGTACCGAGAACGGGATGTAGGCCCGCGCCGGGTTGGCCAGCTCCACGTTGCCCGACAGTGGCTGGCTGCGGACCGTTCCTGGTGGACCGCCGGGCAACGCTGCGCGCTCGTGATCATGGGCGCGCCAGCGCCGCATGAAGCGCTCCTGTTCCTGCAGTGCGCCATCCAGGCGGCGGAAGTGGAAATCGATCTTGTCCTGTTCTTCCCGCAGCAGCTGAAGGGTGGTGGACAGCACCAACCCGGCCTGGATCGTGGCCAGGACGATCACGCCGATCAACAGCGCATGCACGCGCAGCGAACGGCGGGCGAGCTGGCGGATGGGTGCGGCCTCGGGCATGGGATCCCCTTGTGATGGTGGCAACGACGCGCTGGGTGCCGCGCGATGCCGCGTGCCTGCGATCGTCAACCGTTGTGAACCGATGCACAAGGGTGCGGGGCCGCGCTGGATGGCATGGTGAATGCTGGCCGGTGAGAGCTCAGCGCGTGGCGAGGGTGTCCGGGTGGCCCAGTTCGGTGTGCCGGTGTGCGGCCTTTTCCTGGTCCAGCAACGCACCGAAGGTTTCGGCGGGAATCGCGCGCGAAATCAGGAAACCCTGGACCTGGTTGCAGCCCAGCCTGCGCAGGGTGGCCAGCTCGGCATCGGTTTCCACACCCTCGGCGACGATGTTCAGCCCCAGCTTGCTGCCCAGTGCGATGACCGTGGCCAGCGCGCTGTGCAGCGCCGGATCGCGTGCGCAGCCGCGGACCAGTGCCCGGTCGATCTTGACCTCGGTGAAGGGCGTGCTGACCAGATTGTGCACCGAACTGAGGCCTTGGCCGAAATCATCCTGGGCCAGTCCGAAGCCCTTCATGCGCAACCGGCAGGCCCCGGCGTAGTAATCGCTGACATGGTGGGTGGTGCTGCTCTCCATCAGTTCGAAGCACAGATCCGCGGGAATGCCGCCGTGCTTGAGGGTCAGCTCCAGCAGTTCGTCGGGCAGGCTGCTGCGCTCGAGCAGGTGGGGTGGCAGGTTGATCGACACCGGGATGCGGAAGCCCTGTTCGCGCCAGCGCGCCTGGGCCTGCACGCTGGCCTTGAGGATGTGGCGCAGCAGCGCCGGTTCCAGCCCATGCTGTTCGATCAGCGGCAGGAAGCGACCGGCCTGCAGCGTGCCGTGCTCGGGATGGCGCCAGCGCACCAGTGCTTCGGCGGCCACCACCAATCCTGAATCCAGCGACTTCTTCGGCTGGAACCACGCGGTGATCTGGCTGTCGCCGATCGCCTCGCACAGGCGCTCTCGGCTGGCCAGGATCGGAGCCTCCTCCGGTGCGGTCGGCGGGGGGGCCTCGGCGCTGGCGTGGTCAAGTTGCGCCAGCAGTTCGCCGACATCGGCCGGGGACACCGGCTTGGGCAGGATGCCGAGCACGGTGATCCCCAGCGATTCGGCCATCAACCGTGCCGATGCCATCATCCGTTGCGAGGCCGAGCTGACCAGCGCCAGCATCGGTCGGTGCTGCTGCGCGGCCAGCGCCTGGATGAACTGGATGCCATCCACGCCCGGCATCATCAGGTCGGTCACGACCAGGTCGTAGCGGCGCCAGTTGCACATCTCCACCGCATGCGCCGCATCGCCGCAGGTGTCGGTGGCGATGCCGGGCGCGGCATTGAACATGTTGGCCAGGAAGCCGCGCTGGAACGGCTGGTCTTCGAGGATCAGTACACGGTGGTTGCTCACGTCGGGGCTCCTGCGGTCAGTCCGCCCAGGGCATGGCGGAGGGTGCCGATGTCGATCGGTTTCACCAGGTAGTCGGTCATGCCACCGGCCAGGCAGCGCTCGCGTTCTTCGGGGGTGGCATTGGCGGTGGCGCCGATCACCGGCATCGCGTGGCCCTGCTGGCGCAGCCGCCGGGCCAGCGCGTGGCCGCCAAGGCCGGGCATGTTGATGTCGGTCAGCACCACGTCGAACACCTCGGCGGTGCAGCAGGCCAGCGCCTCGTKCCCGTCGCAGGCGGTGACCACGCTGCAGCCCAGGGTTTCCAGCTGCTCCTTGAGGATCAGGCGATTGATCGGATTGTCTTCGGCGATCAGCACGTGCAGGCCGAGCGCGGCACGCACGACCGGCGTCGTCGAAACCGCCGGTGCCCGGTTGCCATGCTGCAGGCGGAACACCGCATCGGCGATCGCGCGGATGCTGAGGGTAGTGACCGTCAGCTGATCCGGTCGCGCCGGATCGTCGCAGGACGGGTCGCCGGCGTCGGCGGTTGCGATCACCCGCGGACCGGTCCACGCGATCGGCACCGCATCGCGCGGATCGCTGTCGACCAGGATCGCGCCCGGCTCCGTCGGCACAGGCATGTCCGTGCTGTAACGGCGCGCGCTGGCACCCCAGCGCTGCAGCCATTGGCAGGCGCTGTCGGCAAGTTCGGCCAGGGCCGCGCGCACGTACACGGGTGGGTCGCACAGCAGGCGCGGGCCATCGGCGCCGGCGTCGCCCAATGCATCGGCATCCACGCCCAGCGGCAGGATCACGGTGAAGCTGCTGCCCAGGCCGGGCTCGCTGACCAGGCGCATGTCGCCGTTCATCAGCCGCACGAGGTGGTCGCTGATCGACAGCCCCAGGCCGGTGCCGTCCGAACGGCCTGGGCCGTCCGCCTGGCGGAACGGCTCGAACAGCCGCGCATGTTCGGCCGCGGCGATCCCGATCCCGGTGTCGGTGACCTGCCAGCTGACGGTGGCGGTGCCGCCCTCGCAGGCGATCAGTTTGACGCGCAGCACGACGCGGCCACTGTCGGTGAACTTGATCGCATTGCTGAGCAGGTTGCCCAGCACCTGGCGGATGCGGTCGGCGTCGCCGGTGAGCTGCGCAGGCAGGCGCGGATCGGTACAGACCACCATCTGCAGCTGCTTGCGGGCCGCAGCGGCCGCGTAGGCGCGCAGCGTGGTCTCGGCCAGGTCCAGCGGCGAGAACGCCGTGGTGGCCAAGGTGAGCTGGCCCGATTCGATCTTGGAGACATCCAGGATGTCGCTGATCAACTGCAGCAGCACCGACGAGGAGTGCCGGATGGTCTTCAGGTACTCGGCCTGGCGCGGATCCAGCGTCGTGTTGCCCAGCAGTTCGAGGGTGCCCAGCACGCCGTACAGCGGCGTGCGGATCTCATGGCTCATGGTAGCCACGAACGCGCTCTTGGCCTGGCTGGCCTCGTCGGCCACCTGCTTGGCCGCCGACAACGCCGCCTGGATCTGGCGGTGCCGGCTGATGTCGTTGAACACGCACAGCAGCACGTCGTCACCGTGGTAGCGCGTGGCCGCGTACAGCACCTGCAGCTGGCGTCCATCGGCGGTGGTGACGTCGACCGGGCGGCGGCTGCGCGCGGTGCATTGGGCAAGGTCGCCCGTGCGTCGCCACGCCCCGGTCCAGTCGCCGGTGCCGGTATCACTGCCCAACCAGTCCCGCGCGAGCTGGTTTTCCAGCATCACCCGGGCGTCGTGGCAGCGCAGCACGCACATGCCCACCGGCGCCATCTCGATCACCGTGCTGCCGAAATCGAAGCTCTCCAGCAATCGCAGGTGCTGGCGGTGTGCCGGCTGGATKAGCTGGCGGTCGATGCGTCGGATCAGCAACCGCAACGCCGCGATGGCGGCGAGGCATACCAGCAGCGACACCGCGATGTGTACGGCCATATCGCGCAGCAGCAGCGCCGCTGGAAGGTGGTAGACGAGCCGCCAGCCGTCCTGGCCGATGCTCTTCACCAGAGCCAGCCCCTTGGGTATCCCGTGCGCCCAGACGAAGGCGAAGGCATCTGCGTGCTGGCCGCGCAGCCATGTCGTGGGCGGCTCGGCCGAAGGGCTGGAGAGCACGGGCTGACCGCGCTGGTCGAGCAGCAGGAACTCACCGATGTCTTTGCCGGAGACCGTGTCCGCCACCGCGGCTGGATCAAGCGCCAGCACCAGCCAATGCGCCGGATCGGCGCCCTCTTCGGCTGCGCGGTACAGGTAGATCGAGGCCCCGGGGTGGTTCGCCGGCAGCCAGTACACGCCCGTGCCGGGCGCGGCGCGGCCGGCATGCGCACGCAGTACCGACGCGGTCAGCTCGGCCGGCGGGGGTGTTGCCGGCGTGTGCCGACCCTGCAGCCACTGGCGTGGCGCCTGCGGATCGCTGCTCACGTGCACCAGGCGCGCGCCGAAGTCGGCCAGGGTCTGCTCGGCGCGCGCGGACAGCAGCAGGCTGAGCTGCCGGCCGTCGCGGCCCGGCCCCAGCGGCAGTCGCTGTACCTCGCTGTCCTGGCCGTCGTCCGGCCGGGCCGGGGCGGCGGCGGGCAGCGGCGATTCCACCACCGAGTCCACCAGGTAGTTCAACAGGGCTTCGCGATGGTCGAAGTACAGCTGCGCCCGGTAGGCGGCAGCGTTCATGTCGCGGCGATGTACCGACACGTCCTCGCTGAGCTGCGCCAGCAGGTAGAACCCGGCCGTGCCCAGCAGGCAGAACAGCACGCACAGCGACAACCAGCGCAGCAGCACGTTGGCCGCTACGACCGGGGCGTCGAGGGTGGAACGTCGGGGCAGGAGACGATGCATGCGCGCATGCTAGGAAGCGTGGCCGCCCGCGCACATCAGCCGATCCCTAAAACCGGGCGTGCCGCGACCGCGTCACGGGCGCCGTTCAGCTGGATGAAAACGAACGGGCCCGCACAGTGGCGGGCCCGTCCAGTGCTCCGTGCAGGGCGCCGCTTACAGCGCGGTGCCGCCGAACTTGTGCGTGTACTGCAGGTTCACCGTACGGCCGACGGTGTCGAACCAGGACACGTCGTAGTACGGGTAGGGCGTGTAGGTCACGTCCTTGGGCGGCATCTTGTTGGCCACGTTGACCACCGTCAGCGACAGGCGCGAATGGTCGTCGAAGCGGTACTGCAGCGACACGTTGTAGCGGTAGGTGGCGCCGATCCACGGGCTGTCGCCGCTGTCCGGGTCGACGCTCTGGTCGTAGCTGTCGTAGGTCGGCAGCCGACCCAGGCGCGAGCCGTAGACCGTGGCCGACCAGGCGTCCTTCTCCCAGGTGATGCTGGCGCTGGTCTTGGTGCGCGGGATGTCGAAACCGCTGTTGACCGCGAACTGGTCTTCGACCACATCACCCTCGAACTGCTGGAAGTCGTGCGTCTTCACCCAGGTGTGGTTGCCGCTCAGGATGAAGTCGCCCAGCCCGGTGCTCAACCGGTAACGCAGGCCCACATCGATGCCACGCGTGGTTTCGCGCGCGATGTTGATCGGGTTGACGTGCACGCCGTAGAGGCGGCCGTCGCTGGTGCGGGTGACCCGGCCGATCGCATCCACGCAGGTCGGCGAATCGGCCTCGGCGTTGCCCAACCGGCATGCCGCTTCATCGCGCAGGATGGTGCCCACGTCCATGTCCTGCACCTGGTTGCGCATGTCGATGTCGAACCAGTCCACCGACAGGTCCAGGCCGATCGCCGGCGACCAGACCAGGCCGGCGCTCCAGGAGGTGCTGGTCTCCGGGTCGAGATTGCGGTTGCCCTCGCGGGTGCGGATCAGGTTTTCCTCGTAGTCCGAGCAGTCCTCGGCCTGGTCCAGCTGGCAGTTGTAGTAGTCGTTGTTGCTGGTCTYGTCATTGCCCGGGCCGGCGTATACGTAGTGCAGGTCCGGCGCGCGGAACGCGGTGCCGTAGGAGCCGCGCACCAGCAGGGTATCGATCGGGCGCCATTCGATGCCGCCACTCCAGGTCGCCTTGCCGATGCTGTTGCCCGAATAGCGGTACTGGTCGTAGCGACCGGCCACGCTCACGTTGAGGGTGTCGTGCAACGGCAGGCGCRGTTCGGCGGCCGTGGCCCAGCGATTGCGGCTGCCGTGTCCGTCCGAATCCTTCCAGCTGTAGTAGTAGTACCCGGTCGCCAGCGGATCGGGGTTGAGCGCGTAGGACTGGTTGCCGAACTCGGCGGTGGCGGCGAAACCGGCCTTGCCGCCCGGGAGTTCAAACAGCGCGCCGTTGGTCAGGGTCAGCGCGGCGGTGTCGGTGCGCGACTTCGGCGTATAGGTCGTCTTGGCGGCGATCGAATCGTATTCGCTGCGACTCAGCGGCCGGTACAGGCGCGCCGGGTCGGCGTTGAATACCGGGAACACGTTGTCATCCTCGTCGGTGTACTCGCCCAGCTGCTCGCCCAGGAACAGCGTGTTGGCCTTGGCGGCGATGATCTGCGGCCAGCGGATCGAAGACTGGTACTGCGAGTGGCTCAGCGAGGCCTCGTAATCCCAGTTCGCGTCCAGGCTGCCCTTGAAGCCGGTGGTGACACTGAAGGTCTTCTGGGTGCTGCGGATCATGCCGTTGCGCAGCCCGCCCATTTCCTCCGGCGAGAACTGACGCTGCCAGAACTCGACCTGGTCGGTGGCCTGGTTGTAGAAGTAGCCGTCCTCGTTGCCGTCGGCAGCCATCCGGCCCCACTGGGTCACATCGCGCATCAGTGCGATGTCGTGGTAGCCCATCTGCACGTCGGCAAACCAACTGGCCCCGTTGTCGAAGGCGTAGTTGAGCGAGGCATAGCCGTTGACGCCACGGCGCTTGCTCAGGATGGTGCCGTAGCCGATGGACGTGTCGCTGCCGCAGTAGAAGCCGTAGCGCGCGCGCTCGGCGTACCGGGTGCTGCCACGGTTCTGCCCGGCCAGCGCATCGCAGGTGGCCTGGCCCGGGTCCAGGTAATCATCGTTGTAGTCGGTGCGCAGGTAGGCACGGCGCGCGGCACGCGCACTCTCGGTCGGCGCATCCTGGGTGGCGTCCTGCTGGCTGCGCTGATAGGCCCACAGCGGCGTCTGCGACTGCAGCTCAAGGCTGTACACCGCGCTGAAGCGACCGGCATCGAAACCGCTGGCCAGGCTGATGTCGAACGACTCGCCACCGCCTTCGGTGGTGGTGCCCATGCGCATGTCCACGGTCGTGCCATCCACGCGCTTCTTCAGGATGAAGTTGACCACCCCGGCGATGGCGTCCGAACCGTAGATCGCCGAGGCGCTGCCGGTCAGCACTTCGATCCGCTCGATCATCCCGATCGGGATGTTGGAGACGTCGGTGAAGTTGCTGCGGCCCTGGAACGGCATCGGGAAGTCGGCGATGCGGCGGCCGTTGACCAGCACCAGGGTATGGTTCGGGCCCAGCCCGCGCAGGTCGACCTGCTGCGCGCCGGGCGAGAAGTCGGCGCCGCTGGAGGACTGCTGGCTCTGGGTCTCACCCCCGTTCTGGGTCATCGAGCGCAGCACATCGGGCACGCTGGTGAAGCCGCTGGCCTGGATCTGCTCGGCGGTGATCACCGTCACCGGTGCCGGGCCCTCCACCTGCGCACGCGGAATGCGCGACCCGGTGACCTGCAC
>NZ_JBFULO010000129.1:0-9912 GCF_054049855.1 Stenotrophomonas sp. P5_B8
ATCAACGGCTCGGTCAACGCAGATCGATCAACGGCTCGGGCAACGCAGGCGACCTTGAAACCGGATTTGTGTGCGCGGGAAGACCGTACGCACACCCGTAGAGCCGACCGTTGGTCGGCTTCTCCCAGCGCTCAACGATACCGACGTAAGCCCTAAGGTCGAGCCAAACGTCCGTGGGCTTTGTGCTCTGCAGCATGGGTTTTAGTGCACTGCGTCTTGCAAAAAAAAGACGCGCTCCTCTATGGTGCAATCGATTGCATTAAATCGAATCGTCAGCGTGTCATACCGGTTGGGAGGCCGGAAAGTGGATGCCTATCCATTTGATCGGACCAGGCCCAGCCCCGGGGCTCACACGGCGCCATGCGCTGCGCATGGCGGTGATCGGGAGCGTTGGCTTGGGGGTTGCGGGCGTTTTGCCTGCGTTCGCAGCCACCGCGCCGCTCAAGGGCAACCTGAAGCACTCCGTCGCCCGCTGGACGTTCCCGCAGCAATCGATTGCCCAGCTCTGCCAGACGGTGAAGGCCATCGGGTTCGCCGCCATCGATCTGGTGGGGCCGGCGGACTGGCCCACGCTGAAGGCCCATGGCGTGGACAGCGCGATGTGCAACGGCGCAGAGCTGGGCCTGACCAAGGGCTTTGCCGGCCGCGAGTTCCACGAGGAGCTGGTCGAGCGCTACACGCAGCACATCGACCTGGTGGCCGATGCCGGCTACCGCAACCTCATCTGCTTCTCCGGCAACCGCAACCGCATGGACCCCCAGGAGGGCATGGCCCATGCCGAGGCAGGGCTCAAACGCATCCTTGGGCACGCCGAGAAGCGCGGCGTCGTGCTGGTGATGGAGCTGCTGAACTCCAAGGTCGATCATCCCGACTACCTGTGCGACCACACCGCATGGGGCGTGGAGCTGTGCCAACGGCTCGGCTCGGATCATTTTGGTCTGTTGTACGACATCTACCACATGCAGATCATGGAGGGCGACATCATCGCCACCATTGGCAAGCATCACGCGTGCTTCAAGCACTACCACACCGCAGGCGTGCCTGGCCGGCACGAGATCGGAGATCAACAGGAGCTCCACTATCCCGCCATCTGTCGCGCGATCCGCGACACCGGTTTCGATGGCTATCTGGCGCAGGAATTCATGCCTGCGGCGCCGGATCCCGTCGGCTCGCTGCGCGAGGCGATCCGCCTCTGCGACGTCTGAAACGCTATCCACCAAGGTGAAGTAGAACCCATGGCAGACAATCACTACGACGCTATCGTCGTTGGCTCCGGCATCAGTGGCGGTTGGGCGGCAAAGGAACTGACCGAGAAAGGCCTCAAGGTCCTGATGCTGGAACGCGGACGCAACATCGAGCACGTCAAGGACTACGTCAACGCGATGAAGGAGCCGTGGGATTTTCCACACCGCAACCGGCCAACCCAAGCGATGAAGGCCGACTACCCGGTGTTGATGCGCGACTACGCGCTTGCCGAGAACCTCGAGGGAATGTGGGCCAACGAAAAGGAATCGCCGTACATCGAAACCAAGCGGTTCGACTGGTTCCGCGGTTATCACGTCGGCGGTCGCTCGCTGATGTGGGGGCGGCAGAGCTATCGTTTCTCCGACCTGGATTTCGAGGCGAACCTCAAGGACGGCATCGCCACCGATTGGCCGATCCGGTATGCCGACATCGCACCCTGGTACGACCATGTGGAGAAGTTCGCGGGCATTGCCGGTACCCGGGAGGGGCTGGATGTGCTGCCCGATGGCGAGTTCCTGCCGCCGATCCCGCTGAATATCGTCGAGAAGGATGTGGCCGCGAGGATCCGGAAAGCCTTTGGCGGAACGCGGCATATGATCC
The DNA here is from genome assembly GCF_054049855.1 of Stenotrophomonas sp. P5_B8. Lineage (NCBI taxonomy): Bacteria > Pseudomonadati > Pseudomonadota > Gammaproteobacteria > Lysobacterales > Lysobacteraceae > Stenotrophomonas > Stenotrophomonas sp. P5_B8. The sequence goes on from NZ_JBFULO010000129.1 coordinate 1,846, forward strand.
ACTCGCGCACCGCCAACATCACCCAGCCCATGCCCGAACAGGGCCGGGTCAATTGCCAGTAYCGCAACAAGTGCATCCTGGGCTGCCCCTTTGGTGCCTATTTCTCGACCCAGTCGGCGACGCTGCCGGCGGCCATGAAGACCGGCAACCTCACATTGCGGCCGTTTTCGATCGTCAAGGACGTGCTCTATGACAAGGACCGCAAGCGTGCGCGCGGCGTGGAAGTCATCGACGCCGAGACCGGCCAGACCTACCAGTACACGGCCAAGGTCATCTTCCTCAATGCGTCGTCCTTCAATTCGACCTGGCTGCTGATGAACTCGGCGACCGATGTCTGGGACGGTGGGCTGGGCTCCTCGTCCGGCGAGCTTGGGCACAACGTGATGGACCATCACTTCGGCGCGGGCGCCTCCGGCCGGGTCGACGGGTATGAAGACAAGTACTACTTCGGCCGTCGTCCCTGCGGCTTCTACATTCCGCGTTTCCGCAACGTCGCTGCGGACAAGCGCGGCTACCTGCGCGGGTTCGGTTACCAGGGCGGTGCCAGCCGTAACGGGTGGTCACGCGAGATCGCCGAGCTCAACATCGGTGTCGACCTGAAGGAGGCGTTGACCGTTCCCGGTGACTGGCGCATCGGCATGACCGGCTTCGGCGAAATGCTGCCGCACCACGACAATACGATCCGCTTGGACGCCGAGCGCAAGGACAAGTGGGGCCTGCCGGTATTGGCGATGGACGTGTCCATGCGCGACAACGAGAAGGCTATGCGCAAGGACATGGCCGCCGATGCTGCCGAGATGCTGGAGGCCGCCGGTGTCAGGGACGTGGAAATGCACGACAACGACTACGCGCCGGGCAAAGGCATCCACGAAATGGGGACCGCGCGCATGGGGCGTGATCGCAGCAACTCGGTGCTCAACCAGCACAACCAGGTCTGGGATGCGCCCAATGTCTATGTGACCGACGGTGCCTGCATGACCTCCAGCGCCTGCGTGAATCCTTCGCTGACCTACATGGCGCTGACGGCGCGGGCCGCCGACCATGCCGTGCGCGAACTGAAAGCGGGGAACCTCTGATGGATCGCCGCGAACTCCTGAAGATGATCGTCGCCGCCACCGGCGCGGCCATGGTCGGCCTGCCCGCGCTCGTCCAGGGACAGGCGCCCGCCGCAGGGGCGAAGACGCCTTTCTCCGACGCCGATGTGGGCACGTTGGATGAAATCGCCGAGACCATCCTGCCGCGCACGGCAACGCCGGGGGCGAAGGACGCCGGTGCCGGTCTGTTCATGGCGCGGTTCGTTGCCGACTGCTACACGCCCCGGCAGCAGGCGACGTTCCGCGCAGGGCTGGCCGATATCGACAAGCGCGCTGGCGGCCGGTTCGCGTCGCTCGCGCCGCAGTCCCGTGCCGAGCTCCTGCGCGCGCTGGATGCAGAGGCCAGGAAACACGCGGTCGACGTGACCGAGACCGGCACCGCCGCGGAAGGAGAAGCGATGCCGCATTACTTCACCATGATCAAGCAGCTCGCCATCTTCGGCTTCTTCACCTCGAAGGTCGGCGCGACCGACGTGCTGCGCTACGTCGCAGTACCGGGCCGCTACGACGGCGACCTGCCCTATGTGCCTGGCACGCCCGCCTGGGGGACCAGCTGATGAACCGCAACACGTTGATCAGGCTTCTCCAGGTTGCAGCTGGCCTGCTGGCCACGGCCTCCGTGTTTGCACAGGCCGAGACCGATCCCGCGCGCGATCCAGCGAAGACCGAGGTGTGGACGCCCGTGCCTGCAGTCGTGTCCACGCCTCAAGGGAGGGCGCCCTCCGACGCGATCGTGCTGTTCGACGGCGACGATGTCTCCGCCTGGGAGTCGGAGCAGGGCGGACGCGTACCTTGGCGTGTAGCCAATGGCGCACTCACAGTGGTTCCGGGCAGCAAGGGCATCCGCACCCGGCAGCGCTTCTGCGACATCCAACTGCATGTCGAGTGGCGCACGCCCACCGAGACGAAGGGATTCGACGGTCAGAACCGGGGCAACAGCGGCATCTTCCTGCAGGAACTGTACGAGCTGCAGGTGCTGGACAGCTACAACAACCCGACCTACGCCAACGGCCAGGCCGGCTCGATCTACAAGCAGGCCATGCCACGGGTGAATGCCTCGCGTGCGCCGGGGCAGTGGCAGGCTTACGACATCGTCTGGAGGGCGCCGCGATTCTCGGCAGGCGGCGGACTCACCTCACCGGCCCGCATCACCGTGCTGCACAACGGCGTGCTGGTGCAGGACGACACCGTCATCTCGGGCAGGACCGAGTACATCGGCGCACCGTCGTACGCGCCGCATGGGTGCGCGCCGCTCTACCTGCAGGAACACGATGCCAAGGTCAGCTACCGCAACATCTGGGTACGMGAACTCTGACGGCGCAGGGCCGGCGCCAACGCCGGCCTGCTACTTCGCCAGGAAACTGGCGATGTCATCGATCTCCTGCTTTGACAAGTGGGAGAAGGGCGGCATCAACCCGCCGCCCTTGCTGATCTTCTCCTTGATCTGCACAGGCGTCATCCGCTTGCCGATGTCGGTGAGCGCGGGGAATGCGCCGGGCATGCCCGCGCGATCCGCGCCGTGGCAGGCCGTGCAGTGGGCCGCATACAGCGTCGCGCCCGCAGCCGGGTCGTCCTTGGACCACGCCGATGGCGCATGCGTTACCGCCCAAAGGGCCAGCGTCAGTGTCAGGGTCGTTTTCAAGCAGGGCTCCTTTGCGGGCTAGCGCGGTGCGCGGGCGGGCGGGCTGACGGTCAGGTGTTCGCGCAGGTAATCGGCACCGGTCTTGATGACCTTGGCAGGATCACGGGGTTGGTCGTGCTCGATGATGTACCACTGCACGCCGGCATCCGCTGCGGCGGGCAGGATCGCGTTCCAGTCGAGCACGCCCTGACCGACCGCGGCGAAACCGCCTTCGTCTTCGGCCTGGCCTTTGGGCGCATTGTCCTTGGCATGCACTGCGAACAGCCGGCCGCGGAACTTGCCCAGCATCACCGCCGGGTCGTAGCCGGCGCGCGCCACCCAGGCAAGATCCAGCTCGGTCTGCAGGTCAGACCCGGCGGCGGCGAACAACAGGTCCAGACCGGTCCTGCCATTGAAGTCGACCAGCTCGAAGTCGTGATTGTGGTAGGCCAGGCGCATGCCCTCGCCCCGTACCTGTTTGGAGATCCGGCCCAGTTCCTGGCCCAGTGCGGTCCAGCCCGYGGCGTCCGTCGGCCGATCTTTCGCGTCCAGGTAAGGCACCACCAGCGTGGTGTTGCCGATCGACCGGTTGAAGGCCACCACGCCGGCCAGGTCCTTGCGCAGCTCGGCCAGGGGCACGTGCGACGAAATCGCCTTGATCGCGTATCGGTCCAGCAGCTGCTTGAGTTCGGCGGCGCTGACGCCCTGCGTGCCCACCGTTTCCACCGCACCCACGCCCGCGTCATGGACGATCTTCAGCTGCTGGTCCAGCGAGCCGGCGTTGCGCAACGAGTACATCTGCACCGCGATGGGCGCTCGCGGGGCGACGACGTCGTGCGCGAAGGCGGGCAGGGCAGCGAGCAGCAGGGCGAGAATTGCAGTTCCGCGAACAGAGGTGTTCATCAAGAGGGTCTCCCGGGATTCAGCCGATGGTGGTCCAGGCGCGTGTCCTGGCCGATGCAATGACGCGGTCGACGATCAGCGCCGAGCGCACGCCGTCTTCGAAGGTGGGCAGGCCCTGCGGGTGCTCACCTTCGATGGCGCGATAGGTGTCGGCGACAAACGCCTCGAAACACTGGCCGTAGCCCTGCGCATGCCCGGCGGGCAACACCGACAGCCGGCGTTGCTCGGCACTGCCGGCGCCCGGCCCACGGACGAAGACTTCCTCGCGCTGGTCGGGCAGGCCGATCCACAGCCGCTCGGCGTCTTCCTGGTTGAATGCCACGCTGGCCCTGGCACCGTCGATCTCGAACCAGAGGCGATTACGACGCCCGGCCGATACCTGGCTGACCGTCAACGATGCCAATGTGCCGGCGCCAGTGCGGAACATCGCCGCCGCCACGTCCTCGCTCGCAACCGCCTGCATCGCGCCACCGGCCGCCGCTGTGGTGAAGCTCTGCCCGGTGTCGGTGCTGCGCTCGGCGATCACGGTGGCGAAGGCCGCGCTGACGTCGACGAAACGCTCGCCGCTGACCCATTCCACCAGGTCGCACCAATGCGAGCCGATGTCGGCGAACACGCGCGACGCGCCGCCCAGCGCCGGGTCCACGCGCCAGTTGTTGCTGGCCGGGTCCAGCAGCCAGTCCTGCAGGTAGCTGCCGTGGATGAGGTGCAGCGGCCCCAGTTCGCCCTGCGCGATGCGTGCTCGTGCCTCGCGCACCACCGGGTGGTAGCGGTAGACGAAGGGCACCGTGGCGACCAGCCCGTTCGAGGCGGCCAGTGCAGCCAGGGCCTGGGCGTCTTCCAGCGTCGTCGCCAGCGGCTTTTCGCAGACCACGTGCTTGCCGGCTTCCAGTGCCGCCTGCGCCATGGCGCGGTGCAGATGGTTGGGCGTGCAGACGTGCACCACCTGCACCTGTGGATCGGCGACCACCTCTTCGATGTCCCGATAGGCATGCGCAACACCCCACGCCTGCGCCACGTCGCGTGCGCGTTGCGGTGACGAGGCGGCCACGCCACGGATCTCCGCACCGGCCAGCAGCGCCGCGCGGCGATGTACGGCGCCGATCATGCCGGTACCGACGATGGCAATTCCAAGCTTGGGCATCGGGTGCGGTCCTCAGGGGGTGGAAGGGGCGACCGCGACCACCGGCCGGTCGCGGAAGAGCAGCAGGAAGGCGACCAACACGACCAGCGCGACACCTGCCGGGAACAGCCAGATCTTCTGCCAGTCCGGGCCCGCCGCCGTGGTGTAGTGCTCCACCACCGCGCCGGACAGGAACGTGCCGATCAGCATGCCAACGCCGTAAGTGGCCAGGGTGATGAAGCCCTGCGCGCTGCTGCGTGCGGCAGGGCCGGCATGCGCATCGGTGTAGATCTGYCCGGTGACGAAAAAGAAGTCGTAGCAGATGCCATGCAGCACGATGCCGATCACCAGCAGGGAGAAACCGCCGCCCGCATCGCCAAAGGCGAACAGGACGTAGCGCACCACCCACGCGGCCATGCCCACCGCCAGCATGGTCTTGACCCCCAGCCGCACGAACAGGAACGGCATGGCCAGCATCAGCAGGACCTCGGACACCTGGCCCAGCGATTGCAGGCCGGCGGCGCTGCGTACGCCCAGATCGTTGAGATACGGATTGGTGAAGTTGTAGTAGAACGCCAGCGGGACGCAGATGGCGATGGAGGAAAGGAAGAAGACCAGGTAGGCGCGCGACTTCAGCAGTCGCAGCGAATCCAGCCCCAGGATCTGCCCGAGACCGGCATCGCGCTGTTGCGCCAGCGGCGGCGTGTGCGGCAGGGTGAAGGCATACAGGCCCAGGGCCAGCGACGCCATCGCGGCCATCTGGAACGTCAGCTCCAGCCGGTGTGCCTGTTCCCAGCCCAGCCAGCCGATCAGCACGCCCGCCACGATCCAGCCGACGCTGCCGGCCACCCGCACCAGCGGGAACTGTTTCTCAGGCGATTGCATGTGCCGCATCGCCACGCTGTTGGCCAATGCCAGCGTCGGCATGAACAGCAGCATGTAGCCCATGACGCAGGCGAAGAACATGCGGAAGTCGGTTGCCGTGGACGCCAGCCACATCAGCACCGCGCCGGCCAGATGCAGCACCGCGAGAATGCGCTGCGCCGCGAAGTAGCGGTCGGCGATCAGGCCGACCAGGAACGGCGCGACGATGGCGCCGATGGACTGGCTGAGGAAGGCCGTCGCCACCTGGCTCGCAGTGGCCTGCAACGGCCCCTGCACCAGGTACGTTCCCAGGGTCACGAACCACGCGCCCCAGATGAAGAACTGCAGAAACATCATCGCGCCCAAGCGCGACATGGTGTGCCTCATGGCTTGCCCTCCCAGGCAGTGATGGCTCAGATCCCCAGCATGCGGCGCAGTGATCCAGGATCGGTGCCGCTRTCGGCAAAGTCGTCGAAGGCGCGCTCGGTCACGTGGATGATGTGGTCGCGAATGAAGGCGGCGCCTTCGCGTGCGCCGTCTTCCGGGTGCTTCAGGCAGCACTCCCACTCCAGCACCGCCCAGCCGGGGAAATCGTATTGGGCGAATTTGGAGAAGATCGCCTTGAAGTCGATCTGGCCGTCCCCGAGCGAGCGGAACCGCCCCGGACGATCGATCCAGTCCTGGTATCCGCCGTAGACGCCACTGCGCGCACTGGCGTGATACTCCGCGTCCTTGACGTGGAAGATGCCGATGCGCGCGTGGTAGCGGTCGATGAAGCCGAGGTAGTCCATCTGCTGAAGCAGCAGGTGGCTGGGGTCGTACAGGATCTTTGCGCGGGGGTGATGGTCCACCACGTCGAGGAAGCGCTCGAAGGTCGCGCCGTCGTGCAGGTCCTCGCCCGGGTGGATCTCGAAGCACAGGTCCACGCCGCAGGCGTCGAACGCATCCAGGATGGGACGCCAGCGGCGGCCGAGTTCGGCGAAGGCTTCGTCCACCAGCCCCGGCGGGCGTTGCGGCCAGGGATAGAAGTAGGGCCAGGCCAGCGCGCCGGAGAAGGTGGCGTGCGCCGCCAGCCCAAGACGCTCGCTGGCCTTGGCCGCGAGCATCAACTGCTCCACCGCCCAGGCTTGGCGGGCAGCCGGATCGCCACGCTTGTCCGGCGGCGCGAACCCATCGAACAGGCTGTCATAAGCGGGATGGACCGCGACCAGCTGCCCTTGCAGGTGGGTGGACAGCTCGGTGATCTGCAGGCCATGCCCGGCCAGCATGCCGGCGATGTCGTCGCAGTAGGCCTGGCTGCGCGCCGCCTCGGCCAGATCGAACAGGTGGGGCGCGCTGGTGGGTACTTGTACGCCAGAATAGCCCAGCCCCGCGGCCCAGCCGGACAGCGTGTCCAGCCGATCAAAAGGAGGTGTGTCGCCGATGAACTGCGCCAGGAACAGCGCTGGACCCTTGAGCGTTTTCAAGAGGATTCGCCCTCGATGCAATCGATTGCATTATCCTAGCAGGGGCATTTGAAAGACCCGTTGTGCACTGCACAGCGGAAGGAAGAGGTAACGCCATGGCCACCATCTACGACATTGCAAAGCACGTCGGCGTCTCGGCCGGCACGGTGTCGCGCGCGCTGTCCCGACCGGAGAAAGTGCTGCCGGCCACGCGCACGCGCATCGAGCAGGCCGCCGCCGCCTTGGGCTATGTCCCCAACACGGTGGCCAGAACGCTCAAGACCCAGCGCAGCGGCAAGATACTGGTCACCGTGCCGGACATCGCCAACCCGTTCTTCGCCCAGATCCTGCAGGGCGCGGAGGACGCGGCGCAGGCCGTTGGCTACGCTGTACTGCTGGGCGATACCCAGAACCTGCCCGAGCGCGAGGAGCGCTACGCGCAGATGCTCCGGCGCAACGAGGCCGACGGCCTGATCGTGCTGGGGCATCGCCTCCCGCCTACGGCACGTGACATCGTCCAGCAGCAGGGCATTGCCGCGCCGGTGGTCAACGGCTGCGAGTTCGATCCCGCGCTGGGCATCCCCAGCGTCCACATCGACAACGCGGCCGCCGCGCGCGCGGTGATGGACCACTTGTATGGCCTGGGACACGAGCGCATCGCCGTCGTGGGGGGGCCGCCGGACAATCCCCTGCACCAGCAGCGACTGGAAGGGGTTCGGGCAGCCGGCAAGGCGCGCGGTCGCCTGCGTCACCTGAGCGTTGTCCCGGGTGACTTCTCCGTGGAATCCGGGCATGCAGCCGGGGTGGCGCTGTTGACCAGCGCGACGGTGCCGACCGCCGTGTTCTGCTTCAGCGACCAGATGGCGCTGGGCGTCCTGGCCGCCTGCCGGGACAGGGGCATCCGCGTACCGCAGGACCTGTCCATCGTCGGCTTCGACGACCTGGCGTCTTCCCAATACCTCACGCCGCCGTTGACGACCATCCGGCAACCCATGCGGGAGATCGGCGAGCGTTCGG
>NZ_JBFULO010000130.1:0-9786 GCF_054049855.1 Stenotrophomonas sp. P5_B8
GGGTAGGGATGCTCCAGCGCGTGTTGGAGTCGATGTCGCCCAGGTTGATGAAGAACGTGCCCGGCCGCGAGCCGTCCATCGCCGGTGGGTAGTAGTAGCCGCCCGGCGAGGTCTTCTGCATGTGCGTCGGCACCGGCTGTACCACCAGCTTCTGCGGCGGCAGATGGCCGAACCAGCGCGGCAGGATCGGGTCCAGGTCACGCAGCCGCTGCTCGATGTCGCCCAGCAGTTCCCTGCGGCCGGCATCGCTGTCGGCGTACCGGTAACGCGGATCGTCGCGCAGCTGCTGCACGCGCGCGGCCACGCTGCCCTCGCGCAGGCCGAGCTGGGTAAGCCGCGCATCCATCGCCTTTTCCACGCGCGCCACTTCATCCAGGCCGATCTGGTGGATCGCATCGGCGTCCAGGTCGGTGCTGGTGTACCAGCGCAGCGCCGCATCGTAGTAGGCCTTGCCCTGTGGCAGCGCCCACACGCCCTTGTTGCCCAGGTGCCTGGCCTGCAGCGCCTGCACATCGGCCAGCAGACGCTGGTAGCCGGGGTTCACCGAGGTCTGCACGGCCATGCTGGCCTGCGCGAGCAGTTCGGCACGCCGCGCCGGTGCGATTGCCGCCACTTTCTCCAGTTTGCGTTGCAGCGACTGCACCCACAGGCTGTCCTTGGGCGCGGGCGCCAGCAGCGTGCGGAACTGCTCGGCCGCGCCCTGCAGCGCCACCTCCGGCGGCACCACGCCCTGCGCGGCCTGCATGTCCACGTTGGCGCGCACCTGGTCCAGCTTGGGGCCCATCGCCTGCAGCCGCGCGATGTAGCTGCGGGCGCTGGCCTCGTCGGTGACCGCGTGCTGGTTGTCCATGAACTGCGGCAGGTTCACCGGCAGGCTGAACAACTGGTCCACCGCGTAGGTGCTGCCGCCCACCGGCAGCCACGCGGCCGCCCACGGCACCGCCATCAGGTCGATCTGCGCCTGGTAGAACCAGCGCGCCAGGCCGTCGCTGAGCTGTTGCTGCGGATCCAGTGGGGCGCCGTGCCAGTCCTTGATCGCGGCGAGGTTGTCGGCCAGGAAGCGCCGGTTGACCTCACGCTGGGCCAGCGACACATCGGTGAGCTGGCTGGAGAAGTCGGCACCGTCGCCGCTGATGCCCAGCATCGTGCGCAGTTCCGGATCGGCATTGATGGCGGCCATGGTCTGTGCATCGAGCAGGCCATTGAAGGAAACGGCAGCAGGTGTACCGGCAATGGCGGGGGCCTGTGCCTGCGCGGCCGGCACGGTCAACGTGAGAGGTGAGGCCAGGGCGACGGACAGCAGCAGGGGCAGGGTGGCAGGCTTGTGCGCAAACACGAGCTATCTCCGGTGGCGGGCGGTGTGCGCGCAGGCTACGCCAGGCGCGCAGGCCGCGCATCTGCGACGGGTCACGCGGTCGCCGGGGCGGGCGGGCGCACATTGCCGTGCTACGACCCGCCCCGCCATACATGCGCGCTTTATCGGCACCGTCAACCCGCGCGTCGCTCGAAACCATCGCTGCTCCATGCCTCGCTGTCCACGCCGTGATGGATCACGAACAGGCCGTCCGGATCGTAACGGCGCTTGGCTGCCAGCAGGCGCGGGTAGTGTGGCCCCCAGAACGCCTGCTGCCAGTCTTTCTGGAAGTAGTCACACTCGGACACATAGGTAGGCGCCTGCGGCGCCACCGCGCTCAAGGCTGTATAGGCGCGGCTCACCCGTAGCGCGCCATGGCGCGCCTCCGGCGCGTTCACCGCCCCGCCGCAGCCGGGGTACACCGGGCCGCCGGCGTTGCCGATCAGCGCCAGTGCGAAGGCATCCAGCACCGCCGGATGGGTGGCGGTGGCAGCGCTGGCGGCGAGGGCATCGGCCGGTGCGCCGAACAGGCCCTTGTTGCAGTGCAGGCCCACGTCCATATGTTCGGCCGCTGCGCAAAGCGCGTCGGCGGCGTTCTCTATGCGGTCCTCGCCAAGCAATGCCGAGGGCAGCCATGCCGAGGCGTAGCCGTGCAGGAACCAGCCCACCTGGCCCTGGTCGCCCTTCCACAGCATGTGCGTGGGCGGCGCGCCGTCGCGGGTGTCTTCGGCGATGATCTGCGGTGCGTGCTGGCGGAAGAAATCGGCATTCCAGAAATCCCGCGCCGGCATTGCCAGTGCCTGCAGCGGCTCTCTGACGGTGTAGTCCGCACGTGCCTGGATCCACGCCAGCAGCGGCTGCCAGGTTGCTTCGGCCGTCTCGCGGTCCAGCCCCTGGAACACCATCGAGATGGACAGCACGCGCTCGCCGCCGAAGGTAATCTGCTCCCCCCAGTGCGGATTGCACAGGGCGTCGCGGTAGAACCGCAGCACCTGCGCGGCCAACGCGCGCCATGCCGTTTCGGTGCCGGCCTGCACTTTGAGCGAGATCCCGCCGAAGGTGCGCGGCAGCGCATGGGTTTTGAGGGTCATGCGGGTGACGATGCCGAAGCTGGCCGCGCAGCCGCCCTTCAACGCCCAGAACAGCTCCGGTTCGTGGTCGGCGTTGACCACCCGGACCTCGCCGTCGGCGGTCACCACCTCCGCCTCCAGCAGGCTGGCGGCGGCCGTTCCGAACGCCTTGGAGAAACTGCCGAAGCCACCGCCGGTGACCAGGCCGGTGACCCCCACCGAGGTGCAGCCACCGCCCTGCACGTAGCGCCCGCCTTGGGTGGTGACCGCATCGTAGGCATCGATCCACATCGCCCCGGCGCCTACGCTCACCGCCGGCTGGGGCGCAGTGCCCGGCCGCGCGCCCTGCGGCACGAAGGCATCATGCAGCTGCACCTGCTTCATCGCCCGGGTCCAGACCAGCAGCGAATCCGGCGCGCAGGAGGTGCCGTGGTAGCTGTGGCCACCGCCCTTGACCACCAGCCGCAGCCGGTGCCGCCGCGCGAAGTTGACCGCGGCGGCAACGTCGGCACTGTCGCGGGCGGCCACCATCTGCGCGCTGGGGACCGAACGCCACGCCCCGAAGTAGCCGCTGGTCTGGGTCAGCCCGGGCTGGTCGCCGATGTAGAACGGATTCTGGATCTGCGCCATGCCCTCGGCACGGGTGGCCGCATCGCCGAGGAACGGCGACTGCGGCACCGACAGCCGCCCGCCGACGGCGCGCGACAGCTGCTCCCAATCGGTGGCGGCCGGCCAGCCCACGCCGCCGGGACGCGCCCGGGCCCATGCGTTGGCCGGCGCGGCAGCGGCTTTCAGCACCAGCGGCAACAAGGGAAGGGCCAGGCTGGCCTTGAGGCAGTCGCGTCGTTTCATCGGGGGCATTCCTTCGGTCGTGGCCAGTGGCGATGGCAGCCACTGTGCGCGCCGAAAGGCCCGCCGCCATTGGCGTGGGGATGAAGGCAGGGACAAAGGGATRAGTGGTGGCCGGGGAGGGACGGGGCTCGGGTATGCTGTGGGGCGCAGCGCGGGGAAGGCGTTGCGCCACCTACCGACGGATGACCGATGGCTATCGCTTTGATCGCGTTGCTGCTGATGGAGCTTGTTCTCCAGATGGCCTGGAATCGCCTGTACTTCGTCTGTGGGATCACCCTGTTCGACCGGCGCATCGCCGCCCCGGCCGACGCCCGGGCGCGGCTGACACCGGGCAGCCTGGAGCGAGACCTGGCGACCGGGCAGGGGGCGACGCTGGCGTTCCGTCGATTCCCCGATGGTCTGGTCGCGTTCCGCGGCAGCTTCGGGTTCGCCCAGCGCCGCTACTATCCGCTGATGCGCGGCCTGATCGTGGTCGATGCCGAGCGCAACCAGGTGCGCGTGCTGGGGCTGTGCAGCTGGTTCCCGGTGGCGTTTGTGCTCGCGCTGGTGCCCATCATCGCGCTGCGGCCAAGCGCTGCACCGTTGCTGCTGCTGCCGGTGATTTTCGTGATCGGCTATGTCATCCAGAAAAAGCAGTTCCTTGCCGTGGTGGAGGCCATACGCGCGCAGCTGGATGACACGCCCATGGACGTGATCATGGCCGAGCGGCTGCAAGCGCGACGGCCCCACTGATGCGCCGCTTGCACGCCCTCCCGGCGCACAGGATATGAAACCCATCTCGACTGTACTGGGCGCGCTGTTGCTGACGCTCACTGCCTGCGCCGGGGTTGACACGCGCGCCGCCGCGTCAGCGGAGCCGGCGGATGTCCAGGCGCGCATCGACCGTGTCGAGCGCGGCCTGTCCACGCCGGTGACGGTCAAGGGCGTGCCCCCGGTGAGCTGGTCGCTGCGCGAGCGCATGGCCTTCCATCACGTCCCGGCGGTGAGCATCGCGCTGGTCAACCACGGCAAGGTCGAGTGGGTCCGGGCGTATGGGGTGCTGGACGCCGCCACCGCCCGGCCTGCAAGCCCGGCCACGCTGTTCCAGGCCGGTTCGGTCAGCAAGGCCGTCACGGCGATGGGCGCATTGCATCTGGTCGAGCAGCACGCGTTGTCGCTCGATGCGCCGGCCAACGATGCCCTGCGTGCGTGGAAGATTCCCGACAACATATTCACCCGCACCGCCCCGGTCACGCTGCGGCAGCTGCTCAACCACTCGGCGGGTATGACAGTGCACGGTTTCCACGGCTACGCGCCGGGGCAGGCGATTCCATCGCTGCTGCAGGTGCTTGATGGAGCGCCGCCAGCCAACTCTGATCCGATCCGGGTGGACGTCCCCCCGGGCACGCGGTGGCGGTATTCGGGCGGCGGCTTCAGCGTGGTGCAGTTGATGATGACCGAAGCCGGCAAGGCGCCGTTCGACCTGCTGATGCAACGCACGGTGCTTGGGCCGCTCGGCATGCGCGACAGCACGTATGCGCTGACCCTTCCGCCAGCGTGGCAGGACCGGGCGGCGACGGGGCACCGCAGCGATGGCAGCGCCGTTCCCGGGCATTGGCAGATCTATCCCGAGTCCGCAGCGGCAGGCCTGTGGACCACCGCAGCGGACCTGGCCAGGATCGTGATCGAGGTGCAGCAGGCGCAGGGGAGGCAGTCGGGCAAGGTGTTGTCCAGCGCCATGACCGCTACGCTGCTGACCCGTGGCCTGGGCGAATACGGGCTGGGCTTCTACGTCGAACCGCTTGGGGCAGGGACCAGTTTCAGCCATAGCGGCGGCACCGACGGCTTCCGCGCGCAACTGTATGGCTACAGCCATACCGGGCAAGGCGTGGTGGTGTTGACCAACAGCGACAGCGGCGCGGCGCTGATCGCCGAGCTGCTCGGCAGCATCTCGGCCGAGTACGGATGGCCCGAGTTCGGCCGGATCGAAAAGACCGCGCTGGCCCCGGATGCGGCCCTCAACGCGGCGGCCGCCGGCGCCTATACGCTGGAGGATCAACCGGCCGCCATCATTGCCGAGGGGGATCGCCTCTACTTCCAGAGCGATCTGTTCGGTGCGCAGCGCATGGAACTGTTTGCCGAATCGCGTACGCGCTTCTTCATGACCGCACAGGACATGAGCGTGGTGTTCAAGCGCGGCGAGGACGGTTTGGTTGCCGGCTTCGACCTGCTGCGTGGCGCGAACACCTATGTGGGTACGCGCCATCGGCCGTGACCGACGGTATCGCAGGTGCGTAGAATTGGCTGCTGACCTTACCGTTGCCGCGTGCAGAGGACGCCGGGTACATGAATCGTTCCGTACGCGATGGCGAGCGTCGCACCCGCCTTGCCGCAGCGATGCACGCCGCCGGCTGCACCCAACCCAAGGATTGGGTGCGCAGTGAGCTGGGCGAGGACATTCCCCAGTTCGCCCGTTTCCTCATGCTTCGTGACGTGCACCGGCTTGCCGATGCGGTGGATGACACCTTGACCGAGGCCCTGTACGACCAGCCCGAGCTGCAGCACACGCTGGATGCGTTGCGTGCCGCGGTGCCGTCGGCATCGCTGCACGCCTTGCTGCTGGCCTATGGCAAGGCACTGGGCAACGGTTTCGTGATGGCCCTGGATCAGGGGCCTGCCGCGCCGGAAGAAGGCATGCCCGGCTGGCAGCTAATGGAAACCGATGCCGACGGCGCGCCGACCGGACGCCGGGTGGAAGGCCTGCACGAGGACTATCTGGATTTCGACACGTCCTACGAGCGCCTATCCGTCGATGGGTATCTGCCATCTTCCTCAAAACTCGAGGATGGCGATGCGTAGGACGCTGGTGGGCGTGCTGTTTTCCCTGATGTCATTGGTCGCAGCCGCAGCCGCGGCCGTTGCGGGTGAGGGGCCGGGCTGGGTGCCGCCTGCAGGATCGGAGCAGGTGCCGCTCTGGCCCAATGGCGCGCCGGACCGGCCGCAGGCACGGCCCGCGCCCGAATCGGTATCCACGGTCAGGACGAAGACCGGTCACGACTATCTGGCCATCGCCAACGTGAGCGAGCCGACCATCACGGTGCTGCCGCCCAAGGGCGCCAACACCGGTGCGGCGATCCTGGTTTTCCCCGGTGGGGGTTTCAGCATCCTGGCGATGGACATCGAAGGCACCGAGATCTGCGACTGGGTCACCGCGCGGGGCATGACCTGCGTGCTGCTCAAATATCGCGTGCCGGGCGGCAACCATTACTGGAACAAGTCCTGCAACTGCCACATCACCCCGCCGGTGCCGTTCGCGTTGCAGGATGCGCAGCGGGCGATCCGGATGCTGCGTGCCCGCGCGCCCGGGTTGGGCGTGGACCCCCACAGGATCGGCGTGATCGGGTTCTCGGCAGGCGGCTATCTGGTCGCGCAGACCAGCAACATCCTCCAGCCTGCTTACCGGGCGGTCGATGCGGTGGATGAGATAAGCAGTCGCCCGGACTTCGCCATCGCCCTGTATCCAGGGCACCTGTGCCGCGCAGGGGACACGCTGGACCCCGGCCTGCCTGTCACCGATCAGGCGCCGCCGACCTTCCTGCTGCAGGCCTGGGACGATCCTGTCGACAGCATTTGCAACAGCACGGTCTATGCGCGCGCGCTCGACGCGGCCGGCGTGCCCACCGAGGTGCATCTGTTTGCCAAGGGTGGGCATGCGTTCGGCATGCGCCCTACCGGGCATCCGGTATCGTCATGGCCGACGCTGGTGGGGACCTGGCTCAAGGAAATCCAGGTGCTCTAACCTCACATCCTTCATCACGCGCAGGTGGCACCATCGACCGACCCCTAGTTTCGGAGGCTGCCGTGAACTCAACCGTCGTCCTGGCCCGCCCTTGGGCCATCCATCCCTTCCACGCCGCCGTGCTGGGCGGCGTGCTGCCGCTGTTCCTCGGCGCGCTGCTGGCCGACTACGCCTACTGGGGCACGTACCAGCCGCAGTGGAGCAATTTCGCCGCGTGGCTGCTGGTCGGCGCGATGGTGATGACCACGCTGGCCCTGGTCTGCGGCATCGTCGGGCTGGTTCGTGGCCGTCGCAACCTTGGCTATGCCGTGGTCCTGGCGGTCACCTGGGGCGTTGGCTTCGTCAACTGCCTGCAGCACGCCCGCGATGCGTGGGCGGTGATGCCGGCCGGGCTGGTGTTGTCGGTGATCGGCACCGTGCTGGCATTGGTGGCGACGTGGATCGGGTTTTCCAGCCTGCGCGTGGGAGGTGCACGATGAACCGTCAGATGATCAAAGGGGTATCGGTATCGGTGTTGGCGGCGGCATTGGCTGCCTGCGGCGGCCAGGCGCCCCAGCTCCATCAGATCGGGGGTACGCCCGAGTTGCCCGAGCCGCACCGTGGGCTGATGCCGGACATGACCATCGCCACGCCGTCCGCCTGGGGCGACCGGATGCCGACTGTGCCCAAGGGCTACCGCATCGCCGCGATCGCCACCGATCTGGCCATTCCGCGCCAGACCCTGGTGCTGCCCAACGGCGACATCCTGGTGGCCGAAGGCCGTGGCGGCAACGAACCGGCGCTCAAGCCCAAGGACGTGATCGCCGGGAAGATAAAGGCCAAGGGCACCACGCCGGTCAAGGGCGGCAACCGTCTGACCCTGCTGCGCGACGCCGATGGTGACGGTGTGTATGAGATGAAGACGGTGTTTGCCGACAAACTCAACGCGCCCTATGGCCTGGCGCTGATCGGCAGTGCGCTGTACGTGGCCAATCAGGACGCGCTGGTGCGTTTTGACTATCAGGCCGGTCAGACCAAGGCCGGCGCAGCGCCGGTGAAGGTCACCGACCTGCCGGCGGCGATCAACCACCACTGGACCAAGTCGCTGGCCGCCAGCGCCGACGGCCGCTATCTCTACGTCGGCATCGGCTCCAACAGCAACATCACCGAACGCGGCCTGGACGTTGAAATCGATCGTGCGCAGGTCTGGCAGATCGACGCGGCGAGCGGCGCACATAAAACGTTTGCCACTGGCCTGCGCAATCCCACCGCGCTGGCGATCCAGCCCGGCACCGGCGCGCTGTGGGCGGTAGTCAACGAGCGCGACGAAATCGGCCCCAACCTGGTGCCCGATTACCTCACCTCGGTGCGCGAAGGCGCATTTTACGGCTGGCCGTACAGCTACTGGGGCAAGAACGTGGATCGCCGCGTGATGCCGCAGAACCCGAAGAAAGTGGCCTCGGCCATCGCACCGGACTACGCCCTGGGATCGCACGTGGCCGCACTCGGCGTGTCGTTCTCCGCCCCGGCGATGGGCGCGACGTTCGCCGATGGCGCCTTTGTCGGTGAGCACGGCAGCTGGAACCGCGACCCGCCGGCCGGCTACAAGGTGGTCTTCGTTCCCTTCAGCAATGGCCGTCCGGCCGGCGATCCCATCGATTTCGCCACCGGCTTCCGTGGCGATGACGGCAAGACGCGGGGCCGCCCGGTCGGGGTCACCGTTGATCCGCGTGGTGCGCTGATCATTGCCGATGACCTGTCCAACACCATCTGGCGGGTGACACCGGCAGCAGGGGCGGCAGCGCCGAACTGAACCTGACAGGATGTCGATGCGTCAATGTGCACGCATTGACGCGGCGTTGCCACAATTGGCGTAAATTGCTGACCGAATTGCGACGGGCGCTGTAGCGCCCGTCGCCTCATGTCCGCGTGCCTGCAACGCCTTCGCTCAAGATCCGGTGCCTCAATGTTGTCTGCCCCCTCATTCCCAGTGGTGCGCACGTGCGCGGTGTTGGCGTCGTCATCGGAGCGCTGCGCGTGAGCGCTGCGTTCGGGCGCTTCCCGGCCGGTAACGGTGTCGTCGCCGAGCGGGTGCGGGCGATGGACTGGCACGCCACCCCGGTCGGTGCGGTCGAGACCTGGCCCAGCGCGCTGCGCAATGCGGTCAACCTCATGCTGGCCTCGCCCGAGAGCATGTACGTGGTGTGGGGTGATGCACTGACGTTCTTCTTCAACGACGCCTACAGCCCCATCCTGGGCACACGTCTGGAAGGCGCGTTGGGTGCACCGCTGCGCGAGTTGTGGGCCGATGCGTGGGACGCCGTGCGGCCGCCGATCGAGCGCGCCTTCGCCGGCGAGTCCTCGCGCTTCGAGAACATGCCGGTGGTCATGGCGCGGGGCGGTGTTCCCGAAGACACCTGGTGGACCTTCTCCTTCTCACCCATCTACCTGGATGACGGCAGCGTCGGCGGCGCATTCTGCGTCACCAAGGAAGTCACCCAGGCCATCGTCGCGCAGCAACGGCTTGCCCAGGAGAACCAGCGCCTGATCGCGCTGTTCGACAAGTCGCCGATGTTCATGGCGTTCCTGAGCGGTCCCGAGCACCGCATCGAGCTGGCCAACCCCGGGTACGAGCGGCTGGTGGGCCATCGTGACGTACTCGGCAAGTGCATCCGCGATGCGCTGCCGGAGGTGGTGGAGCAGGGCTTCCTGCCATTGCTGGACCAGGTCTACCGCACCGGCCAGCCGTATAC
>NZ_JBFULO010000131.1:0-9764 GCF_054049855.1 Stenotrophomonas sp. P5_B8
CTCTTTTACGGCAGCCGACCAACGGTCGGCTCTACAGGTGCTCAGCCTTCGGCGAAGGTCCGCAGCGCCTCGCCTTCCATCCGGTACACGGTCCACTCGCTTTGCGGCTTTGCACCTGCGGCCTGGTAGAACGTGATGGCCGGTTCGTTCCAGTCCAGCACCGACCACTCGAAGCGCCCGCAGTTCTGCGCCACGGCGATGCGCGCGATGTGCTGCAGCAGCGCCTTGCCGGCGCCGCTGCCGCGGCAGTCCGGGCTGACGTACAGGTCTTCCAGGTAGATGCCGTTGCGGCCCAGCCAGGTGGAGTAATTGTAGAAGTACACCGCATAGCCGATGGCGTTGCCGTCGGCCTCGCAGATCAGGGCATGTGCCTTGGCATCGGGCCCGAACAGGCTGGCGCGGATGCCGTCCTCGTCGGTCTGCACCGAGGACTCGGCCTTCTCGTAGAGGGCCAGTTCGCGGATGAAGCGCAGGATCAGCGCCGCATCGTCAGCGGTGGCCACGCGGATGTTCACGGCAGCCACCGGCATGGCTCAGGCCCTCGCCTTGGCGACGTTGTGGCGCATCTGCGCGATCACGTCCTGGTAGCTGATCGGCGCGTTGAAGATCGCCGAGCCAGCCACGAACGCGTCGGCACCGGCAGCGGCGATCGCGCCGATGTTGTCGGCCTTCACGCCCCCGTCGATCTCCAGTCGGATGTCCCTGCCGCTGGCATCGATCTTCTTGCGCACTGCACGCAGCTTGTCGAGCGCCGAGGGAATGAACGCCTGGCCGCCGAAGCCCGGGTTGACCGACATGATCAGCACCAGGTCCAGGTCGTCCAGCACCCAGTCCAGGATGTCCACCGGGGTGGCCGGGTTGAGCACCACGCCCGGCTTGCAGCCCAGCGAGCGGATCAGCTGGATGGTGCGGTGCACGTGGCGGCTGGCCTCCGGGTGGAAGCTGATGTAGGTGGCGCCGGCCTCGGCGAAGTCCGGGATGATGCGGTCCACCGGCTCGACCATCAGGTGCACGTCGATCGGTGCGGTGATGCCGTGCTTGCGCAGCGCCTGGCAGACCATCGGGCCGATGGTCAGGTTGGGCACGTAGTGGTTGTCCATCACATCGAAATGCACCCAGTCCGCACCGGCGGCGAGCACGTTGTCCACTTCCTCGCCGAGGCGGGCGAAGTTCGCGGACAGGATGGAGGGAGCGATGATGCAGTTGGACATGGCCGGGGCCTTCGGTACGTGGAATGGGGCCGCGCGCGCTCAGCGCTTGCGCAGGGTCTTGATGCGGTCGTAGGCGGCGTTGAGCAGCCGTGACTTGCGCTCGGCCTGCTGGCGCAGCTCCGGGGCGGCGCCGACGACCTTGTCGGGGTGGTACTGGGAGATCAGCCGGCGGTAGGCCAGGTCGACCTCGGCGTCGGTGGCCTCGGAGGTCAGCCCCAGCTCGCGGTAGGGGTTTTCCTTGTTCAGGCGGAACCAGTCGGCGTCGAAGGCATGCCCGATCAGCAGGCCCACTACGGCACCAAACAGCGGATTGGGCCTGAACAGCAGGGCCCCGGCGATGAATCCGAGCAGTTTTCCGTACCAGCGCATGAGGGTCTGGGCGGCCGTGGCAACAAAGGAGCCTCATTTTACGTCACAGCGGGCCCAACCGGCTTTACACTAGGCCGCCCGCTGTCTGTGCGGGCCCTCAGGGTCCCTTGGACGGCTGTCATGACAAGCCCCAGGAGTGCCCGTGCCGACCACGTTGTTGCAATCCGATCTCCCCGGCCTGCCCTTGCGCCATCGCGGCAAGGTGCGTGATGTTTTTGACATTCCGCGCGACCGGCTCCCCGCCGGCACGCCGCCGGGGGACTACCTGCTGATGGTCGCGACCGACCGTCTGTCGGCCTTCGACGTGGTGCTGCCCGATCCGATTCCGGGCAAGGGCGAAATGCTCTGCCAGGTCTCCAATTTCTGGTTCGCCAAGACCGCGCACCTGATGCCCAACCACCTGACCGGCATCGACGTGGCCAGCGTGCTGCCCGACGGCGTCGATGCGGCGCTGTACGCCAAGCGCGCGGTGGTCACCCGCAAGCTCAAGCCGGTGCCGGTGGAGGCGATTGCCCGCGGTTACCTGATCGGCAGCGGCTGGAAGGACTACCAGCGCACCGGCAAGATCAGCGGCATCGAGCTGCCCGATGGCCTGCGCCAGGCCGAGCAGCTGCCCGAGCCGATCTTCACCCCGTCGACCAAGGCCGCCGTCGGCGACCATGACGAGAACATCGATTTCGATGCGATGGTCAAGACGGTCGGTGCGGACCTGGCCGAGCGCGTACGCGATGCCACCCTGCGCATCTACAAGTTCGCCGCCGATTACGCGCGCGAGCGCGGCATCCTCCTGGCCGACACCAAGTTCGAGTTCGGCACCGATGAAGACGGCCGCCTGTACATCATGGACGAGATGCTGACCCCCGATTCCTCGCGCTACTGGCCGGCCGACGAGTACGAGGTGGGCACCAGCCCGCCGAGCTACGACAAGCAGTTCGTCCGCGACTACCTGGAGACGCTGGACTGGGGCAAGACCGCCCCGGGCCCGAGCATTCCGGCTGAGATCATCGAGCGCACCCGCGCCAAGTACGCCGAGGCGCTGCAGCGGCTGGCGGGTATCTCGGTCGACTGACCCCCACTGCGTCCCCGGCCCCGCGCCGGGGACGCGGTTTTAGATGCCCGACGCCGACGGAATCGCCAATCCCCGGCCGGCCGGCCCCCACAGCGCTATGCTCTGCTGATCCTGGGAGGGAACATGGCCACCACCACCACCGTCGCACGCCCGATCGACCGCTACTTCGCCAGCTATTCCGACGACCACCGCAATGTGCTGAACCAGCGCATTCACGTGGTGGCCGTGCCGGCGATCCTGTGGTCGGTCGTGGCCCTGCTGTGGTGCCTGCCGCCGCTGATCACCTGGTTCCAGAACGGGATCTGGGCAGGGTTTGCGATGTTCGCCGCATGGTGTTTCTACAACCGGCTGTCGCGCCCGCTGGGCATCGGCATGCTGGGGATGCTGTTCGTGTTCGGCTGCCTGTGCCGACTGCTGGAGGCCGAGATCGGCCTGCATAACCTGCTGTGGACGGCGGTCGGGGTGTTCGTGGTGGCCTGGGTGGCGCAGTTCGTCGGCCACAAGTACGAGGGCCGCAAGCCCAGCTTCCTGACCGATCTGACCTATCTGCTGATCGGGCCGGCGTGGGTGCTGGCCAAGGCATATCGGCGGCTGGGCATTCGGTACTAGTCCCGCGCTTGGGGAGGGTCGGGTTGCCGGCCAGCGGCCTGCACTCCGCGGCCGTGCAACACCGACGGATTTTCCTGAACGAAATGGATGCTCACTGGCGCTCTACGGGGTGGCGTCCAGCATCGTCGTGCGCGGCGTTCGAAGGCAGGCAGCCGTTCATGTTCCTCGCCCCATGCGTGGCCCGCCAGCCCCTGCCGTTACTGGCGCCTGACCCGCGCGACGGGCCAGATACGGCAAAGTCACCATGGGACTTCCATACGGCGTTCAGCACTCTCGAATGGGCGCGCGACAGGGGCTGAAAAAATGAATCACGCACGTTACAAGCAATTGCTGGCGTATTCGGGTCTATCGGCAGCAATTGACTGCCTGTTAGACTAAACGGCCTGCTCGTGAATCCCGTATTCCCTGCATGAATCCCAGCCTGCTCCTGCTGCTCGCCCTGCCGTTCATCATGGCCGTGGCGGTCGCTTCATTCCGCCGCACCTCCCGCTCCACGGCCGCCTGGTTGGCCGCGGCCGCCCCGTTGGGCGGACTGGCGTTGCTGGCCACGATGACCCCCGACATCCTTGCCGGCGGGGTCGTACGCAGTTTCGGCCAATGGCTGCCGCAGATCGGGCTGGCCTTCTCGCTGCGCCTGGACGGGCTGGCCTGGATGTTCGCCGGGATGGTGCTGGCCATCGGCGCGCTGGTGGTGATGTACGCCCACTACTACCTCAGCGCGCGCGACAGCGCCCATCGCTTCTACTGCTACCTGCTGCTGTTCATGGGCGCCATGCTCGGCATGGTGCTGTCAGGCAACCTGTTGCTGTTGATGGTGTTCTGGGAAATGACCAGCATCAGCTCGTTCCTGCTGATCGGCTTCTGGTCGCACCGCCAGGACGCCCGCGAGGGCGCGCGGATGGCGCTGGTGGTCACCGGCGGCGGCGGGCTTGCCCTGCTCGGTGGCGTGCTGCTGATCGGCCGCATCGTGGGCAGTTTCGAACTGGATGCGGTGCTCGCTTCCGGCGATGCCATCCGCGCCAGCGCGCTGTATCCGTATGCGCTGTTCCTGGTGCTGGCCGGCATCTTCACCAAGAGCGCGCAGTTCCCGTTCCACTTCTGGCTGCCGCAGGCGATGGCCGCGCCTACCCCGGTGTCGGCCTACCTGCACTCGGCGACCATGGTCAAAGCCGGTGTGTTCCTGCTGGCCCGGCTGCATCCGGCACTGTCGGGCACGGATCTGTTCTTCTACACGGTCAGCGGGATCGGGGCGATCACCCTGCTGATCGGGGCCTGGAACGCGATTTTCCAGCATGATCTGAAGGGCCTGCTGGCCTATTCGACAATCTCCCACCTGGGCCTGATCACGATGCTGTTCGGGCTGTCGGCGCCGATGGCGGTGGTCGCCGGCGTGTTCCACATCCTCAACCACGCCACGTTCAAGGCCTCGCTGTTCATGGCCGCGGGCATCATCGACCACGAGACCGGCACCCGCGACATGCGCAAGCTCGGCGGACTGCGGCGGTTGATGCCGTTCACCAGCACGCTGGCGATCATCGCATCGCTGGCGATGGCCGGCATTCCGTTGCTCAACGGCTTCCTGTCCAAGGAGATGCTGTTCGCCGAAGCGCTCACCGCCGGTGGCCCGGAAACGATGCGCATGGCAATGTCGATCGCCGCGCTGCTGGCCGGCGTGTTCGGCGTGGCCTACAGCCTGCGCTTCGTGCACGACACCTTCTTCGGTGATGGCCCGCACGACCTGGACCGCGTGCCGCACGAGCCGCCGCGCTGGATGAAGGTGCCGGTGGAAGTGCTGGTGGTGGTGTGCGTGGCGGTCGGCGTGGCCCCGGCGATCACCATCGCCCCGGTGCTGCACGCCGCCGCCTCCTCGATCCTGGGCCCGGCGATGCCGGCCTACAGCCTGTCGGTGTGGCACGGCTTCAATACGCCGCTGATGATGAGCATCGCCGGGGTGATCGGCGGCATCGCGCTGTACTTCGGCCTGCGCCGCCTGATCGACCTGCACGCGGTGGTGACCCGCGCGATCGGCCGCAACCTGTTCCACAAGCAGCTGGACCTGGTGTTCGGCTTCGCCCACCGGCTGACCCAGGCGCTGGCCAACGGCAGCCTGCAGCGGATGCTGATGGCGCTGGTGGTGGTGGCGATCATCGTCGCGCTGGCCCCGTTCGTGGCCGATCCGGGCTCGCCCAACTGGCCCTCGCCGCAGCCACTGCCGCTGCTGGGCTGGACGCTGTGGCTGGTGATGATGGCCTGCGCGGTAAGCGCATTGTTCGTCTATCGGCAGCGTCTGCTGGCGGTGCTGGTGATGGGCGGGGTCGGGCTGATGGTGTCG
This sequence comes from Stenotrophomonas sp. P5_B8, assembly GCF_054049855.1. Classification (NCBI taxonomy): domain Bacteria; kingdom Pseudomonadati; phylum Pseudomonadota; class Gammaproteobacteria; order Lysobacterales; family Lysobacteraceae; genus Stenotrophomonas; species Stenotrophomonas sp. P5_B8. The sequence continues at coordinate 5,591 of NZ_JBFULO010000131.1, forward strand.
CTGACCTTCGTGTTCCTGTCCGCCCCAGACCTGGCCCTGACCCAGTTGCTGGTGGAGATGGTCACCCTGGTGCTGATGCTGCTGGGCATGAACTACCTGCCCACCCAGTCGGCGCCGGAACATTCGCGCTGGCGCAAGCGCCGTGATGCGCTGATCGCGGTGATCGGCGGTGGCGGCCTGGCCGCGCTGGCCTACACCGCGATGACGCTGCCGCCCAACACCATGGCCGGCGAGCTGGTCGCGCGCGCCCTGCCCGAAGCCTATGGGCAGAACGTAGTCAACGTGATCCTGGTCGACTTCCGCGGCTTCGATACCTTCGGTGAAATCACCGTGTTCGGCATTGCCGCGCTGGTGGTGCACGCGATGCTGCGACGCTCACGCATGGCGCCGGAGCAGATCATGCCGGGCCCGCCGATCAAGCTGCCGGTGCCGGCCGATCTGGCCCAGATCATGTTCCCGCTCACGCTCACCGTCTCGATCTTCCTGTTCCTGCGCGGCCACAACGCGCCCGGTGGCGGCTTCATCGCCGGCCTGGTGCTGGCCGTGCCGCTGCTGATCCAGTACGTCATCCAAGGCACCACCTCGGTGGAGTCGCGGTTCGGCTTCGACTACATCCGCTGCATCGGTGCCGGCCTGCTGATCGCCATCGTCAGCGGCAGTGCCTCGATGCTGTTCGGCGTGCCGTTCCTGACCAGTGGGCACCTGGACCTGCATATCCCGCTGATCGGTGAGGTGCCGCTGGCCAGCGCGATCGGGTTCGATACCGGCGTGTACCTGGTGGTGTTCGGCGGGGCGATGCTGATCCTGTCGATGATGGGCACGATCAAGCCCTCGCGTACCCGCAACGCCCGCAAGGGCGAGATCGATCCCAACCGTCGTTCAGCAGAAACCGGGGAGATGCACTGATGGAACTGGCCCTGGCAAGCGCGATCGGCATATTGAGTGCGATCGGCATCTACCTGCTGCTGCGTGCGCGCACCTTCGACGTCATCCTCGGGATGACCTTCCTGTCCTACGCCACCAACCTGCTGATCTTCGCCGGTGGCCGCCTGGTGTCGGGCAAGGCGCCGGTGCTGCGTGAGGGCATCGACAGCGACCTGGGCAACTACACCGATCCGCTGCCGCAGGCGCTGGTGCTGACCGCCATCGTGATCGCCTTTGCGATGACCGCCGTCAGCATCGTGCTGGCCATGCGCAGCCGCAGCGACAACCACAGCGACCACGTCGACGCGCACGAAGAAGAGGCCGACGACGCCCCCGCCGATACCGCCCCCGGCCGGGAGGGCGGCGCATGAACCATGCGGTGATCCTGCCGATCCTGATTCCGCTGTTCGGCGCGGCCTGTTCGTTGTTCGTCGAGCACCGCCGCTATGGCCCCCGGGTGCAGCGCGCGGTGGCCTGGACCACGCTGACTGCGCTGGCCGCGGCGGTGGCACTGCTGTTCTTCCAGACCGCCGATGGCAGCATCGCGGTATACCTGCTCGGCGACTGGCCGGCACGGCTGGGTATCGCGCTGGTGGCCGACCGGCTGTCGGCATGGATGCTGGTGACCACGCTGCTGCTGGCCATTCCGTGCCTGCTGCATGCCTGCTCGGGCTGGGATCGGCGCGCACCGCATTTCCACGCGCTGTTCCAGTTCCAGCTGGTCGGCCTCAACGGTGCCTTCCTCACCGGCGACATCTTCAACCTGTTCGTGTTCTTCGAGGTGATGTTGATCGCCTCCTACGGCCTGCTGCTCAGCGGCGGGCGCGGCCTGCGCATGCGCATCGGCCTGCATTACGTGGTGTTCAACGTTACCGCCTCGACCCTGTTCCTGATCGCGCTCGGCCTGCTGTATGCCTCGCTGGGGTCGCTCAACATGGCCGAACTGTCCCAGCGCATCGCCGAAGTACCGGCCTCGCACCTGGTGCTGGTCAAGGCCACCATGGGTTTGTTGCTGCTGGTGTTCTGCAGCAAGGCTGCGCTGATGCCGTTGTACCTGTGGCTGCCCGAGGCGTATGCGCGCGCACCGGCCGCGGTGGCTGCGCTGTTTGCGATCATGACCAAGGTCGGCCTGTATGCGGTGCTGCGGGTCAGCACGCTGTGGTTCGGCGAGGATGCCGGCCCGATGGCCGGCTACGGCAGCGACTGGCTGCTGTGGGCCGGCGTGGCCACGCTGGTGCTGGGCGGCCTGGGTGTCCTGGCGGCCGCGCGCCTGCGGGTGATGATCTCCTACCTGGTGGTGGTGTCGGCAGCGACGCTGTTCATCGCATTCGCCGTGCGTACCCCGCAGGTGCTGTCGGCCGGGCTGTATTACCTGCCGCACAGTACCTTCGTGGCCGCCGCACTGTTCCTGATCGCCGACCTGATCCGACGCCGTCGGGGCGGTGCCAGCGACAAAAAGGAAATCATCGCGCCGATGCCCGGCAAGCAGACCCCGGCGGTGCTGTTCCTGATCGGCGCGGTCGCGGTAGCCGGGCTGCCGCCGCTGTCCGGCTTCCTGGCCAAGGCCGCGCTGCTGGCCGGGATGCCGGCCCAGTACACCGACGTGGTCTGGACCGCGGTGCTGGGCAGCAGCCTGATGGTGATCGTGGGTCTCACCCGTGGCGGCATCCGCCTGTTCTGGCGCGTGCCGGTGCAGGAGGAAGGTGTGCCGCCACCGCGCAAGGCGCCCACCCGCACCGTCGAACTCATCGCCGCCGCGCTGCTGCTCAGCTACGGCATCGCCATGAGCCTGTTCGCCGGCCCGCTGATGCAGCACACCGATGCGATGGCCAGGCAGCTGCTGCAGCCGAAGGAATACGTGGGTGAGCTGCGCGCCACCACGCCGGAGATCCGCCAGCCATGACGCACAAGCCTTCGCTGTACAAACGCGTGATTCCCTCGCCTTCGCTGAGCGTGATGGTGGTGGCGTTCTGGCTGCTGATGTCCGACAGCTTCACCGTCGGCCAGTTCGTGCTGGGCATGCTGCTGGGCCTGGTGGTGCCCCTGTTCGCCGCGCGCCTGGACCGCGAGTTCGCCCGCATCGGCTCGCTGCGGCCGGTGCCCAAGCTGGTGTTCGTGACGCTGTGGGACATCCTGGTATCCAACATCCGCGTGGCCATCCAGGTACTCGGCCCGGAGCGTCGCATCCACCCCGGCTTCATCTGGCTGCCGCTGGACATCGCCAACATCCACGGCATCGCCGCGCTGACCAGCATGATCACGCTGACCCCGGGCACGGTATCGGCGGCGTTGTCCGACGACCGCCGCTACCTGCTGGTGCACGTGCTGCACCTGGACGACCCGGACGAACTGATCGCGCAGATCAAGCGCCGTTACGAGGCCCCGCTGATGGAGATCTTCCCATGACCGGTTACACCTTCATCCAGACCACGATGGCCGTGTGCATGCACGTGGTCGGGCTGGCCATGCTGCTGGCCACCTGGCGCCTGCTGCGCGGCCCGACCGTGCCCGACCGCATCCTCGCGCTGGACACGCTGTCGGTGACGGCCATTGCCGAGCTGATGCTGTTCGGCATGTACCTCAACTCGGCGGTGTATTTCGAGGCGGCCTTGATCATCGCCATGCTCGGCTTCGGCAGTACGGTGGTGCTGAGCAAGTTCGTGCTGCGCCGGGATATCGTCGAATGATCACCTTCATCCAGATCGTGCTGTCGATCCTGCTGCTGTTCGGCTGCTTCTTCATCCTGGTCGGCGCGCTGGGCCTGGTGAAGCTGTCGACGTTCTTCAAGCGCCTGCACGCGCCGACCAAGGCCAGCACCCTGGGCGTGGGCTGCGTGCTGGTGGGCTCGGTCTGTTACCACATCTTCCTGGGTCAGGATCCGCAGCCGCGCGAGCTGTTGATCACCGTATTCCTGTTCATCACCGCACCGATCAGCGCACACATGATGGCCAAGGCGGCGCTGTCGCTGATGATGGAAAAGCGCCCGAGCCTGCCGGGGCATGAAACCGCCAAGGAAGAACAGTTGCCGCCGCCGCGACCGGAAGGCGATCAGGCGCCGTAATGAGGGAGACGGATAGGTTCCGGACCGGGATCGGATACCGGGCCGAACCCGCGTGGAACCGACCATTGGTCGGCCGCCGCCAATCCCGCGCGTAGAGCCGACCGTTGGTCGGCTGCACCCCAATCCCGCCCGTAGAGCCGACCGTTGGTCGGCTGCACCCCAATCCCGCCCGTAGAGCCGACCGTTGGT
>NZ_JBFULO010000132.1:0-9686 GCF_054049855.1 Stenotrophomonas sp. P5_B8
GCAGCCAGGTCAGGATGGTGGTGGTGGTGGTCTTGCCGTGGGTGCCGGCGACGGCGAGCGTGTCGCGGCCCGGCAACACCTGTTCGGACAGCCACTGCGCGCCGGAAATATAGCGCTGGCCGGCGTCCAGCACCGCTTCCACCGCCGGGTTGCCGCGCGACAAGGCGTTGCCGACGATCACCGCATCGCAGTCGCCCGAAACGCTGTCGGCCCGGTAGCCCGGGTCCAGGGCGATGCCCAGCTGTTCCAGCTGGGTGGACATCGGCGGATAGATCGCCTGATCGCTGCCATGGACCGTATGGCCCAGTTCCCGCGCCAGCGCGGCCACGCCGCCCATGAAGGTGCCGGCAATACCAAGGATGTGAATCGTGCTCATGCGTTGGATTGTCGCCGATCCCCTGCGTCGTGGGCCATGGTCGGCAGACAATTCCTCATGCGCGCGCCGGAATTCAGTCGCCGGGTGTCGGGGAATCCCCGATAGCGATGTACTGTGAAGACGGACACAATGGAACCGGCCAGCCTCAGCACCCCATTGGTCCTACTCCCCAAGAGGCCATCCCCAGGGGAGCTCATGCTGCGGGGCTCTGAGCAAGCCCGTTCGCTGGCACCTCCACACCACGCGCCTGGCCCCTTCGGGGGCCGGGCGTGTGCGTTCATGGGCCAGGCAGGCGCCGCGCATGCGGCGCCGGGTGACTCAGCCGTGGATCGCCGCGCGGATGCGCGCTTCCACCGCGTCCAGCTCACCGACGCCATCGACGCGAGCCAGGGTGCCGCGGCCGGCGTAGAAGTCGACCACCGGGGCGGTCTGGTCGTTGTAGACCTGCAGGCGCTGACGCACCGATTCGGGATTGTCGTCGGCGCGGCCCTGCTCGGCGGCACGGCCGGCGATGCGCTCGACCAGCAGTTCGGTCGGCACGTCCAGCTGCACCACCGCATCCAGCGGCTGGCCGATCTTGGCCAGCAGGGTGTCCAGCGCGTTGGCCTGGGCCACGTTGCGCGGGTAACCGTCGAGGATGAAGCCGTTGGCCACGTCAGCCTGGCCCAGTCGCGATTCGAGCATGCCCAGCAGGATGTCGTCGGACACCAGGTTGCCCGCGTCCATCACCGCCTTGGCCTGCTTGCCCAGCTCGGTGCCGGCGGCCACTTCGGCACGCAACAGGTCGCCGGTGGAAATGTGCGCAATCGACAGGTGTTCCTTCAGGCGCGTCGCCTGTGTCCCCTTGCCCGAACCGGGCGGTCCCAACAGAACCAATCGCATCAACCTGACTCCAACTTGGTAAGAAAATGGAAGGGCGCGCGCCCCGGGATTGTCCACAATCACGCTGCACCGCAATACGCGCACTTTACCCCATACCGGTAATGTCTCTGCAATGTCCTTCCCCCAGACCAAGGTCGACCCATGTCCAAAGGTACCCTGCTCTACGCCCAGTCAGGCGGCGTCACCGCCGTCATCAACGCCACCGCCTCGGCGGTCATCAGCACCGCCCGGGCCAAGGGAATCAAGGTCTTGGCCGCGCGCAACGGCATCCTCGGCGCGCTCCGCGAGGAGCTGATCGATACCACCAAGGAATCGGCGGCGGCGATCGCCGCGCTGGCCCATACCCCCGGCGGAGCGTTCGGCTCGTGCCGCTACAAGCTGAAATCGATCGAGGCCGACCGGGCCAAATATGAGCGCCTGCTGGAGGTGCTCCGGGCCCATGACGTGCGCTGGTTCCTCTACAACGGCGGCAACGATTCGGCCGACACCGCGTGGAAGGTGTCGCAGCTGGCCAAGGCCTTCGACTACGACCTGACCTGCATCGGCGTGCCCAAGACCATCGACAACGACCTGGCGGTGACCGACACCTGCCCCGGCTTCGGGTCGGCGGCCAAGTACACGGCCGTGTCGGTGCGCGAAGCGGCACTGGACGTGGCGGCGATGGCCGAGACCTCGACCAAGGTATTCGTCTACGAGGCGATGGGCCGCCACGCCGGTTGGCTGGCGGCGGCGGCCGGGCTGGCTGGCGAAGGCCCCGATGACGCCCCGCACATCATCCTGCTGCCCGAACGCGCCTACGACGAGGCCGCGTTCCTGGCCAAGGTCAAGCAGGTGGTCGAGCGCGTGGGGCACTGCGTGGTGGTGGCCTCCGAAGGCATCCAGACCGCCGACGGCCGCTTCGTCGCCGATGCCGGCGGCGGCAAGGACTCGTTCGGGCATACCCAGCTGGGCGGCGTCGCCTCGCAGCTGGCTGCACGGGTCAAGGACACGCTGGGCTACAAGGTGCATTGGACCTTGCCCGACTATCTGCAGCGCTCGGCCCGGCATATCGCCTCCAAGACCGACTGGGAGCAGGCGCAGGCGGTCGGCAAGGCGGCGGTGCAGTTCGCGCTGAAGGGCCAGAACGCGGTGATGCCGGTGATCGTACGCGGCAGCGACAAACCGTACCGCTGGAAGATCGAGGCCGCGCCCCTGCACAAGGTGGCCAACCACGAGAAGAAAATGCCGGCCGGTTTCATCCGCAAGGACGGCTTCGGCATCACCGCCAAGGCGCGCGCCTACCTGTCACCGCTGATCAAGGGCGAAGCGCCGTTGCCCTACGGCGCCGACGGCCTGCCCAAGTACGTCACGCTGAAGAACGTGGCAGTGAAGAAGAAACTGCCTGCGTTCAAAGCGTAAACCACTGCAGCAATAACGGCCGCTGGTGGGCTCCGTCGGGGATCAGGCGATCCCGGGGAGCCGGCCAGCGGCCTTCATTACTGTCACGCAAGCTGCTCAGTTGCAGGGCTTGCCTTCCACCTTCAGCTGCGCGGCAAACATCGGCACCTGCGCGATCTTGCCGGCGGCCGCCTGTTTCTTGGCCTCTTCCAGGTAGATCCGGGACTGGCCCTGGCCATCCAGCTCGGGCTTCTGCGCGACCGGCATGCGCCATACCCGCACGACCGCCTGCTGTGCGGGGCACGCGGCGCTGGGGACGCGGATCACATCATTGAGCTTCCAGCCCTTGGCCTGACTGGGCTGGGCCTTGTCGAAATCGACGAAACGCGCACGCGGCTGGCACTGCTCGCTGGTGCGCACCACAGCGAATTTGTAGGGCTGCGCGGCATCGGCGGTGAACATGCCCTCCAGCCGCGCACAGGCCTCGGGAATCTGGCGCAGCGTATGCGCCGCGCCCACCGCCTGCGGCGCACCGGCGGCGCGTTGCAGCTCGGGGGTTTCGGCGGCGCTGGCCGCGATGGCGGGCAGCAGCGCGAGCCAGAGCAGGTGACGGGTGGACATGGCAGGACTCCGGGAGCTGGGGATGGAGCGAGGCTGCCAGCGGATGGCTGAACGGCGTGGCAAGGCGTCCCATCAACGCGTAGCTGGATCCAGAGGGCTGGCCACCAGCCCCCTGAGTCAGGGGGCAGCCGCGAAGCGGCGGGGGACTGGATGCTGATAAGAGGGGCCCGTGGTTTGCGCAGCAAACCATGGGGCGACAGCGCGCATGCGATGGCGCGTACCCGGCACTACCGGTCTGCGGGAGAATGCCCGCATACTCGGGTCACCAGGGATTGCTGAACACCGCCACACGCTTGAGGACCGGGTACGGTCTGAACGGGTTGGTCCAAGGTTGCAGCCCGTTGTGCCCCGCGTGGAGAGGTTCGTCCGTTCACTGGATGCCATCCATCACCCGGGAGGGGACATGCTGGAACGTTACGGGCTTTCTCTGGCGCTGTTCTGCGCCATTCTCGCGATTCTCTACGGCATCGTGTCGGCACGCTGGATTCTCCGGCAACCGGCTGGCAATGCCCGCATGCAGGAAATCGCCGCCGCCATCCAGGAAGGCGCGCGCGCCTATCTCAACCGTCAATACCTCACCATCGGCATCGCCGGCGCCGTGCTGTTCGTGCTGGTCGGCGTCTTTCTCAGCTGGTACACCGCGATCGGGTTTGCGATCGGCGCGGTGCTGTCCGGCGCGGCCGGTTACATCGGCATGAACGTGTCGGTACGCGCCAACGTGCGTACCGCCGAAGCGGCGCGCAACGGCCTCAGTGCGGCGATGGACGTCGCCTTCCGGGGCGGCGCGATCACCGGCATGCTGGTGGTCGGGCTCGGCCTGCTGGGCGTGGCCGGCTACTACGCGCTGCTGCTGCGGCTCGGTCTGGAAACCGGGCAGGCGCTGCACGCGCTGGTCGGGCTGGCGTTCGGTTCGTCGTTGATCTCGATCTTCGCGCGTCTGGGCGGCGGCATCTTCACCAAGGGGGCCGACGTCGGCGCGGATCTGGTGGGCAAGGTCGAGGCCGGCATTCCCGAGGATGATCCGCGCAACCCGGCGGTGATCGCCGACAACGTTGGTGACAACGTCGGCGACTGCGCCGGCATGGCSGCCGACCTGTTCGAGACCTAYGCGGTGACGGTGATCGCCACGATGCYGCTGGGCAGCCTGATGCTGGCCGAAGCCGGGCGCAACGCGATCCTGTATCCGCTGGTGCTGGGCGGTGTGTCGATCATCGCCTCGATCATCGGCGCGCTGTTCGTCAAGGTGAAGCCGGGTGGCTCGATCATGGGCGCGCTGTACAAGGGCGTGATCGTGTCCGGCGTGCTGGCGGCGATCGCGTTCTATCCAATCACCATCCAGTTGATGCCGGACAACGCACACGGTGCGCTGAACCTGTACTTCTGCGCCCTGGTCGGCCTGGTGCTCACCGGCCTGATCGTGTGGATCACCGAGTACTACACCGGCACCCAGTACAAGCCGGTGCAGCACGTGGCGCAGGCATCCACCACTGGGCACGGCACCAACATCATCGCCGGGCTCGGGGTCTCGATGAAGTCCACGGCCCTGCCGGTGATCGCGGTCTGCGTGGCGATCTGGCTGGCGCACTACTTCGGCGGCCTGTACGGCATCGCCATCGCCGCCACCGCGATGCTGTCGATGGCCGGCATGATCGTCGCGCTGGATGCCTACGGCCCGATCACCGACAACGCCGGCGGCATCGCCGAGATGGCCGAGTTGCCCTCCGCCATCCGCGACATCACCGATCCGCTGGATGCCGTTGGCAACACCACCAAGGCGGTGACCAAGGGCTATGCGATCGGCTCGGCGGCACTGGCCGCGCTGGTGCTGTTCGCCGATTACACGCATAACCTGCAGGCCGCCAACCCCGGGGAGGTGTTCGCCTTCGACCTGTCCGACCACACGGTGATCATCGGCCTGCTGATCGGCGGCCTGATCCCCTACCTGTTCGGTGCGATGGCGATGGAGGCCGTGGGCCGGGCGGCGGGTGCGGTAGTGGAGGAAGTGCGCCGCCAGTTCCGCGAGATCCCCGGGATCATGGAGGGCACCGGCAAACCGCAGTACGACCGCGCCGTGGACATGCTGACCCGCTCGGCGATCCGGGAAATGATCGTGCCCTCGCTGCTGCCGGTGGCGGTCCCGGTGGTGGTCGGCCTGCTGCTCGGGCCGCGCGCGCTGGGTGGCCTGCTGATCGGCACCATCGTCACCGGCCTGTTCGTGGCGATCTCGATGACCACCGGCGGCGGTGCGTGGGACAACGCCAAAAAGTACATCGAAGATGGCCACTTCGGCGGCAAGGGAAGCGAGGCGCACAAGGCCGCGATCACGGGCGATACGGTCGGCGATCCTTACAAGGACACGGCAGGCCCGGCGATCAATCCGTTGATCAAGATCATCAACATCGTGGCATTGCTGCTGGTGCCGTTGCTGTAGAACGCGGCAGGGGTGCATGTCCCGGCCGTGCCGGGGCATGCGCGCCTTTGCAGGAGCGCACACTCTACGCGCGGCGCAGCTTCACCGCCCACCAGACCATGAGCATGACGCCGCCCACTGCCCACAGGGCGGCCATGGCCAGCAACAGGTCCGGCAGGTCTTCGAACCGCAGGGGGCTGCCGAGGAACGCCGCCGCACAGAGGGCCAACCCGACGCCACTGGGCAGACGGGCACCGTGCCACGCCGTATACGCGAACAGCGGAGCCAACGCGCCGGTGAGCGTGATCGCCGCGACGAACGGGGCCAGCGAAAGCAGCGCAACGAGCAACGCGATGACGGCGGCAGCCCATGCAACAACGGTGGCACGTCTGCGATGCATCCCTGTCCCTCCCGAATGCGGCCATCCGTGCCGTGGTGCCGAGGATGCTAGTGCCACCTCGCTGCGCAGGCAACGCAGGGGCCACGCCCGGGTTCAGCGGCGACGGATGAAAAAATTCCACCGGCACCATGACCGCCACCGGGTCGCCGCGCTGTCCACCGCGGCCAGCGGCGCGGCGACCCTGTGCATCGCCGGGCGCCCTGCCCCCGCTCCGGCGATGCGGCGCTCACGCGGCTGCATCGATAATGGGGACCCCCCTTTTTTGCGGAGACCACCTCATGATGATCACCACCGAACCGCGCATGGGCAATCTGTTCCTGCAGCTCGGGCTGGAGGCGTCCGACGAGGCGATCGCCGGCTTCATCCGTGCCCACCAGCTGCCGACCGAGGTCGCCCTGGTCGACGCACCGTATTGGAACGACGGGCAACGTCAGTTCCTCGCCGAACAGCTCAAGTCCGATGCCGACTGGGCGATCATCGTCGATGAACTCAGCGAAGCGCTGCATGCCGACGCCGTGGCGCAGCAGACCGGCGTGTAATGACAACGCAGGGACCGGCAGCTGCCGGTCCCTGCGCACCAGGTAGGTTGGATCACGTCTTCGGTCCCGCCATCATGTTGCCCCGGTTGCATTGCACCGGCCGCAGCAACGCCGGGCGTCCGCGGATCCGCATCCCGGTGCGGGCGGAGGCATCGGTGGTCATGCGACAGACACAGGGCCGGGGCGGAAGGCGCGTCAGGTCCCCCGCAAATGCAGATGCGTCGTGCCTGCCCGCCTCATCCGCTACCGCGCCTGCGGCGATCACACGGCAGCTCACAGGCAGGTAGTCAACCCTTCGTACACCGTAGTGCTGGTCCCCGGTAGAAGGGTGTCGATGGCGTCCTGCCCGTGAAGCGTATCCAGCAGCAGCGGCAAGGGGGTGTAAGACGCCAGCGGCAGGCGGCAGGCCCAATCGCGGGCATCCACGGTGACCGCACCGGTGGCAGCCTCCACCGCCATGTTGCTGCCGGCGAATGTCCACCGGCACTCCCCCACCCGGCCGCTGGCGGCGTGCACCGAACAGCGCAGGCGCATGGCCTGCAGGTTGTAGTACTCGCCTTCGCAGAAGGTGTCGCCGCAGATGTCATCGAAGCCGCGCACCAGCGCCTGTTCAAGCGCACGTAAACGCGCCCCACCCTGGCCCTGGCGGGGATAATCCCGCGCGTCCACGTAGCGGGCCGACGCTGCCGCGCGCGCCGACCGCCGGGTCTGCTGGAGGCAGTCGCCCACCGCCTCGCCGATGGACATCGCGGCACCGGGCAGCACGATATCCAGCGCGTCGGCGCTTTCCAGGGAAGCATGGAAGGCCTCCACCGCCACTCCCTTGCCCAGCGGCAAAGGGCAGTCCCAGCGTCGGTTGTCCACCCGCACCTCGCCCGTGTCCGGCGCTACCTGCAGTTCGCTGGCAATGAACAGCCAGTTGCAGGCATGCACCTGCGCACGGGCCGCATTGACCGAGCAGCGTAGTTGCAGCGCGCGCAGATTGCTGTAGTCGCCTTCGCAGAGGGTATCGGCACAGACTGCGTCAAAGCGGCTCGCCAGGTGGGCTTCCAGGGAATAGAAGCGATCCCAGTTGGCCTCGTTGCGGGGGAAATCCACCAGGTCGATGAACGGCCGGGCAAGCAGGGGGGCGCTGGGCAGTGCCAGCAGCAGGGCAAACACTCGCAGCAGCAACCGGTGACGCATGTCCATGGCCAGACTCCAGCAGAAGGAGGGACCAGCCTCGCCGATCGCGGGGTGCAGCCCCATCCGGGCAGGCCGCGCCGGGCCGTGGGGAAACCCTCCACGGGGCCATGGTCCCACCCCGCTGCACGCGGGGCGGCAAAGGCATAAAATGGGGGGCTATCCGCCTTCATCCCCCTCTCGGAGTACACCCATGGGTCTGGAACTCGTCTCGCCCGGCAAGAACCCGCCGGAAGAAATCAACGTCATCATCGAGATCCCGAAGGATTCCGAGCCGGTGAAGTACGAAGTGGACAAGGAAACCGGCGCGATCTTCGTCGACCGCATCCTGTCCACCCCGATGCGCTACCCGTGCAACTACGGCTACGTGCCGAGCACCCTGTGCGGCGACGGCGACCCGGCCGACGTGCTGGTGGTGCTGCCGCTGCCGCTGATCCCCGGTTCGGTGGTGCGTTGCCGTCCGGTCGGCGTGCTCAAGATGAGCGATGAGGCCGGCAGCGACGAGAAGATCCTGGCCGTGCCGATCTCCAAGGTCTTCAGCGGCTACGCCCATGTGGAAGACATCGGGCAGGTGTCCAGCCACTGGCTGGAGCGCATCGGCCACTTCTTCGAGCATTACAAGGACCTGGAAAAGGGCAAGTGGGTCAAGCTTGACGGCTGGGCCGGCGCTGCCGAAGCCAAGCAGATCCTGATCGAAGCGCACCAGCGCTACCTCAGCAACAACGGCTGAGGCTGAACCGCATCGCTTCGGCGCTCGCCGCCGAAGCGATGGACATCACGTTTTTTAACTGCGGCACATCACTATTTGTGCCGGATTGGGTACATTGCGTCTTCACACCGTCCACGGTGCGTTTCACCGTGGTCAGCCAGGGGACTGTGTCGTGCGTATTCTGCTTGTTGGGGACCAAGCCAGCCTGTCGGCTGAGCTGATGGATTTCATTGCCGATCTTGGGGAAGAGTGGCAACCGTTGACCGCATCCGATGGCCAGGCGGCCATGAACATCGTCGCCGCCGGTCCGATCGACGCGGTGATCGCCTGCCCTACTCTGCCCGATCTCAACGCCACCACGCTGCTCGGCCAGATCCGGACGCTGCGTCCGGAGACGATCCGCATCGCGCTGGTGGATGCCGAGCAGGGCAACCGGCCGCCGCCGGCGCGCCTGATCGGGGTGGCCCACCGCTTCCTGCCGATGCCGCTGGCCCCGGAAGTGCTGCTGGAAGCACTGACCAGCCTGGAAGAGCTGCGCGAACTGCTCGACAGCGCACATCTGCGCAGCGCGATCGGCCGCATCGAAAAGCTGCCTTCGCCGCCGCACCTGTACCTGAGCCTGACCCAAGCGCTGGAGCATGACGACGAGACCGACACCGCCGATGTCTCCAAGCTGGTGTCGGCCGACCCGGCGATTGCGGCGAAGGTGCTGCAGCTGTCCAACTCGGCGTTCTTCAACAGCGGCCGTACCATTTCCGACCTGCGCACCGCGGTAACGCGACTGGGCCTGTCCACCCTGCGCGACCTGGTGCTGGCCAGCGAGGTGTTTTCCGCCTCGGCGTTGTCCGGTGCCGAACGCAATTCGCTGCAGCAGCGCGCGTTGCTGGCCTCGCGGCTGGCGGCCAAGCTGCTGCCCGATTCCAGCGCCGAGCTGGGTGCAACCGCCGCCCTGCTGGCCGACATCGGGCTGCTGTTGCCGGGCGTGCGCAACGAGCGCGTTGCCCCGGCCGACGCGGCCGATAAACGCCCCGGCCATGCCGAGGCCGGCGCCTACCTGCTGGGCCTGTGGGGCCTGCCGATGCCGATCATCGAGGCGGTGGCGTTCCACCTGCAGCCGCAGAAGTCCAACACGCGCAGCTTCTGGGTGACCGGTGCGGTGCACGTGGCGCTGGCGCTGATCAATGGCGATC
>NZ_JBFULO010000133.1:0-9578 GCF_054049855.1 Stenotrophomonas sp. P5_B8
ATGCTCGGCTGCCCTCCCGCCTCACCCCTTGAAGCGCAGCCCCACCCCAGGTTCGGTGAACAGGTACCGCGAATCCAGCGCCGAATCGCCCAGCTTGTGCCGTAATTTGCCCACCAGGATGCGCAGGTAATGCGTGTCGTGCTGGTGCGTCGGCCCCCAGATTTCCTGCAGGATCTGCGGCTGGGTCACCACCCGCCCGGCATTTCGCAGCAGCAGCGACAACAGCGCGTATTCCTTGCGGGTCAGGGCCACCGGCGCGCCGTCCAGGTGCACTTCGCGCCGCACCAGGTCGATATGCAGGTGCCCGTCGTCGAACTGCGGCAGCACGCCCTCGCTGGATACCGTGCGCGAGCGCAGCAGTGCCCGCACGCGTGCCATCAGCTCCTGCGTGCCGAACGGCTTGGTCACGTAGTCGTTGGCGCCGTTGTCCAGCGCCCGCACTTTTTCGGTCTCGCTGGCGCGCACGGTGAGCATGATCACCGGCACCTGGCTCCACTGGCGCAGCTCGGCCAGTACGTCGTGCCCTTCCATGTCCGGCAGGCCGATATCCAGGATCACCAGGTCCGCGCCCTCGCTCACCAGCGCTTCCAACCCGGCCTGGCCGGTGGCGGCCTGCACCACGCGGTAGCCCTGCGCGCGCAGGCTGATGTCGAGGAAGCGACGGATCTGCGCTTCGTCATCGATCACCAGCACGCGGGCCGGGGGCACGCCTTGGGTGGGGTCAGGATTCGTCGTCGTCATCGTCAGGGTGGGGTTGCAGCAGGGGCAGCGTGATGCGGATCAGGGTACCGCGTCCGTCGCGCCCCGGCAGCGCCTGCACGCTGCCGCCATGCGCGCCGATCATGCCCTGGCAGATGGTCAGTCCCAGCCCGGTGCCATGCCGGCCCCGGTCGCCGCGCTCCACGCTGTAGAACATGTCGAAAATGCGGGCGCGCTCGTCATCGGGAATGCCCGGCCCGGCGTCCAGCACGTCGATGCGCAGCTCGCCCTCCACCAGCCGCGCCTGCACTTCCACCGCCGCGCCGGGCGGCGAGAACTTGGCCGCGTTCTCCATCACGTTGAACACCGCCTGCTCCACCAGCGCCGGGTGCACCCAGATCGGGGCCAGCGTGGCCGGGATATCGAGTTTGAGCTGCACCTCCGGCTGATACCGCTGCAGCCGCCGCGCGGCCGATCCCACCAGCTCGTCCACGCCGATCCAGTCGCGGTTGATCTGCAGGCCTTCGTGGCCCAGCCGGGTCATGTCCAGCAGGTTCTGGATGTAGCGGTCCAGCCGCTCGCCTTCCACCAGGATGGTGTCCAGCAGGGCGCGGCGATCCTGCGCGTCCATCGCATCGGCATAGCTGCTCAGGCTGTCGGCTGAGCCGATCATCGCCGCCAGCGGCGAGCGCAGGTCGTGCGATACCGAGGACAGCAGTGCCGAGCGCAGGCGCTCGGTCTCGTTGCTCACGTGCGCCTTTTCCAGGTCGGCTACCAGCTGCGTGCGCAGCGCGGCCTGGGCGATGTCATCCACCATCGCCTCGGCCAGCTGGCGTTGCTCGGGGGTGAGGCGCGGCGCACTCCGCGCGAAGCGCATGCCGGCCACGCCGATGGCGCGGTCGTCGCCG
Source organism: Stenotrophomonas sp. P5_B8 (assembly GCF_054049855.1). Taxonomy (NCBI): domain Bacteria; kingdom Pseudomonadati; phylum Pseudomonadota; class Gammaproteobacteria; order Lysobacterales; family Lysobacteraceae; genus Stenotrophomonas; species Stenotrophomonas sp. P5_B8. The sequence goes on from NZ_JBFULO010000133.1 coordinate 1,608, forward strand.
TCCAGCAGTGGCAGGAACCACCATTCCGCGCCGGCCAGCGTATCGGTGAAGCGGCCACTGGGCTGGCCGTGGCGCCGCGCCCAGTCGGCGGCGGCCAGGTCGGTGTCGCCCGGTGCGGCGCTGCCGCTGGTGCTGGTGTCCTGGCCGATGCGCAGCCACGCCGGTGCGTCCATCGCCTGTTCCAGCGCCTCGCGCCCGGCTTGCGCCACCTCTTCGTTGCTGGCCGCACGGGTCAGCTGCCGGCCAAGCGCTTGGCGCGCATTGGCGTGGCGGTTGGACGCACGCAGCGCCACCACCTGCATGCGCAGCCGCGAGGCCAGGCGGCCAGCCACCAGCGCGGCAGCCAGGAACAGGAACACGGTGATCACGCCCTGGCGCGCGCTGATCGCAAAGGTGAAGCGTGGAGCGATGAAGAAGAAGTTGTAGGCCAGGAAACACAGGGCCGCGGCGATCACCGCCGCACTGGTGCGGCTGCGCGCGGCCACCATCACCACCGCCACGATGAACACCATCGACAGGTCGTACAGCCCCACCCAGCGCTCGGCAATCAGCGCCACCAGGCAGGCCAGCGCCGTGGCGCCCACCGCCAGCAACGTGTCCTGGCCGGTGCTGCGGGTGGGGATCGTCAGCCCGGCACGCCGCGCGCGAGCGCGCGCCTGCGGGGTGCCGATGATGGTGATCTCGTAGTGCGCACCGCGCTGGATCAGCTGCTGGGTGAGGGTGCGGTTGAGCATCCGCGCGAACGGGCGCTCGCGGGTGCGGCCCAGCACCAGCGTGGACACGCTGTTGTGCGCGGCGTGGTCCAGCAGCGCATCGGCGATGCTGGAGCCGTGCAGTAGTTCGGCCTCGCCACCGAGGCGGCGCGCGAGCGCGAAGGCGGCATCGATCTCGCGCCGGGTGTCTTCGTCGTTGCGCCGGCCCTGCACGGTCACCACCGTCCATGGCGCATCACGGCGCTCGGCGATGCGCCGGCCCACGCGCACCAGGTACTCGCTCTGGCCACCGCCATCGATGGCCAACAGCACGCGCCGGCGCAGCGGCAGGTTGGCCTCGCCACGTGCGGCGCGGGTCTCGCGCAGGCTGCTGTCCACGCGGTCGGCCGCTTCCTGCATGGCCAGTTCGCGCAGCGCGGTGAGGTTGGCCGGCGAGAAGAACGCCTGCAGGGCTTGCGCTGCCTGCTCAGGTACGTACACCTTGCCCTGCTGCAGGCGCTCGATCAGTTCGCGCGGCGGAATGTCCACCAGCACGATGTCGTGCAGGCGGTCGAGCACCGCATCGGGCACGGTCTCGGTGACGCGCACGCCGGTGATGCGCATCACCACGTCGTTGAGGCTTTCCAGGTGCTGGATGTTGACCGTGGTCCAGACATCGATGCCGGCTTCCAGCAGTTCTTCCACGTCCTGCCAGCGGCGCTCGTGGCGGCTGCCGGGGACRTTGCGGTGGGCCAGCTCATCCACCAGCACCAGCGCCGGGTGGCGGGCCAGCACCGCGTCCAGGTCCATCTCGCCCAGCACGTGCTGCTGGTAGTCGCGCTGCACCAGCGGCACCTGCGGCAGGCCCTCCAGCAACGCAGCGGTCTCGGCGCGGCCGTGCGTTTCCACCAGCCCTACCACCACATCCACGCCGCGACGCAGCTGTTCGTGCGCGCGGCTGAGCATGCTGAAGGTCTTGCCTACGCCCGGGGCGGCACCGAGGAACACGGTGAGCTTGCCGCCGGCTTCGCGTTGCAGGCGTTCAACCAGGGCATCGGCCTGGCGGGTACGTGGGTCGCTCATGGGTGGCGATTGTGCACCGGCCGATGCGATCCCCGCATCACGGGGCCGCCTTGAGGTCATCCAGCGCCAGGTTGAGCGTCATCACGTTGACCCGCGGCTGACCGAACACGCGCCACTGCGGGCCCTGCGTGTTGGCCTTCACCAGTGCAGTCACGCGCTCGGGCGGCAACCCGCGGCTGCGGGCCACGCGGGCGATCTGCAGCTGCGCGGCGGCGGGCGACAGCTCCGGGTCCATGCCCGCGCCGGACTGGGTCACCAGGTCGCTGGGCACCTGCGCCGGGGCCACGCCTTCGCGCGCGGCCACCGCGGCGATGCTGGCCTGCACGCGTTCCTGCAGCGCCGGATTGGTCCGGGCCAGGTTGCTGCCGGCCGCGGCCATCGGGTCGTAGTTGGCCGCCGACGGGCGCGCCTGGAAGTAGCCATCGCCGGTGAACGGCTGCGCGATCAGCTGTGAGCCGCGCACCTGGCCATCGCGGATGAGCAGGCTGCCATCGGCCTGCGCGGGGAACAGCAGCCGGCTGGCACCGGTCGCGGCCAGCGCATAGGCCAGGCCGAGCAGCAGCAGGCTGACCAGGCCCAGCATCAGCGCCGGGCGCCATGCGCCGTGCTGCTGCAGGGTGGCCGCCCGCGCGGCAGGGGCGCGCGCGGCGCGGGGCAGGGAGGTTGCAAGTGAGCGGTTCATGCGCCGAATACCGAGACAAGGAAGAGGTCGATCAACTTGATGGCCGCAAACGGCAGCAGCACGCCGCCGAGGCCGTACACCAGCATGTTCCGGCGCAGCAGCGCGGTGGCCGTGGCCGGGCGGAAGCGCACCCCGCGCAGCGCCAGCGGAATCAGCGCCGGAATCACCAGCGCGTTGAAAATCAGCGCCGCCAGCACCGCATTGCGCGGGCTGGACAGGTGCATCACGTTCAATGCCGCCATGGCCGGCAGGGTGGAGGCGAACAGCGCCGGCAGGATCGCGAAGTACTTGGACACATCGTTGGCCAGCGAGAAGGTGGTCAGCGCACCGCGCGTGATCAGCTGCTGCTTGCCCACTTCCACCACCGCCAGCAGCTTGGCCGGATCCGAATCCAGATCGACCATGTTGCCGGCTTCCTTGGCCGCCTGCGTACCGGAGTTCATCGCCAGGCCGATGTCGGCCTGGGCCAGCGCCGGGGCGTCGTTGGTGCCGTCGCCCACCATCGCCACCAGCCGCCCGCCGGCCTGCTCGGCCCGGATGCGCGCCAGCTTGTCTTCCGGGCGGGCCTCGGCGATGTAGTCGTCCACGCCAGCTTCGGCAGCAATGGCGGCGGCCGTGAGCGGGTTGTCGCCGGTGATCATCACCGTGCGGATGCCCATCGCGCGCAGCTGCGCGAACTTCTCGCGCATGCCGTGCTTGACCACGTCCGACAGCTCGATCACGCCCAGCACGTGGCGCCCTTCGCACACCACCAGCGGGGTGGCACCGTTGCGCGCCACCTGCTCCACGCGGCCCGGCAGTTCGGCCGGCACGATGCCGCCCAGCTCACGCACATAGGCGCTGATCGAGTCGGCCGCGCCCTTGCGGATGCGCCGTCCGCCGTCCAGGTCCACGCCGGACATGCGGGTCTGCGCAGAGAAGGCCAGGTAATCGGCGCGGTCCGGTTCGGTGGTGGTGCAGCCTTGTTCGCGCGCCAGGCGCACGATCGATTTGCCTTCCGGGGTCGGGTCGGCCAGCGAGGACAACAGCGCCGCTTCACGCAGCTGCGGCGCGTCGATCCCGGCCAGTGCATGGAAGTGCGTGGCCTGGCGGTCGCCGTAGGTGATGGTGCCGGTCTTGTCCAGCAGCAGCACGTCCACGTCACCGGCCACTTCCACCGCCTTGCCCGACTTGGCCAGCACGTTGGCGGCCAGCGCCCGGTTCATGCCGGCGATGCCGATGGCCGGCAGCAGCCCGCCGATGGTGGTGGGAATCAGGCACACCAACAGCGCGATCAGCAGCAGCGGGTCCACCCGCACGCCGACGAACGCACCGATCGCCGGCAGCGTGGCCACCACGATCAGGAAGGTAAGCGTCATCGCCGCCAGCAGCAGGGTCAGCGCGACCTCGTTGGGGGTCTTCTGGCGGTTTGCGCCTTCCACCAGCGCGATCATCCGGTCCAGGAAGCTGTGGCCCGGCTCGGCGGTGATGCGCACGATGATCTGGTCCGACAGCACCTTGGTACCGCCGATTACGCCGCTGCGGTCGGTGCCGGCCTCGCGCAGCACCGGCGCCGATTCACCGGTCACCGCCGCTTCGTTGATGGTGGCCAGGCCCTGCACGATCTCGCCATCGGCGGGAATCAATTCGCCGGCGCTGACGATCACATGGTCGCCCGGGCGCAGCTCGGCGGCCGGTACCTGGGTCTCGCTGGCCCCGGCATGCGCGGCGGCCAGCCGACGCGCGCTCAGGTCCTGCCGCGCCCGCCGCAGCGAGGCGGCCTGGCCACGCCCGCGCGCCTCGGCCACCGCTTCGGCGAAATTGCCGAACAGCACGGTCAGCAGCAGTATCGCGGTGACCGCCAGGCCGAAACCCAGCGGTGCGTTGCCGCTCAGGGTGACCGCCAGGCTGACCACGGTGCCGGCCATCACCACCGCCATCACCGGGCTGTGCAGCAGGTGGCGGGGCGAGAGCTTGATCACCGCATCGCGCAGGGCGCGGCGCCAGCCGGCCGCATCGAGCAGGCGCTGGCGGCGGTGGGAAGAAACGTTCAAGGGATAGGTACTCATGGGGTCACATCTCAATGCAGGGTCAGCGACAGGTGGTCGGCCACCGGGCCCAACACCAGCGCCGGCATGAACTGCAATACGGTCAGGACGACGATCAGCGCGATCAGGGTCAGCGCGAAGGTCGGGGTTTCGATCTGCAGGGTGCCCGCCGATTCCGGGGCCCGGCGCTTGGCGGCCAGTTGCGCGGCCACGACCAGCGGGATGATCAGCACCGGGTAGCGGCCCAGCAGCAGCACCAGGGTGCAGCTCAGGTTCCACCACGGGGTGGCGTCGCCCAGGCCTTCGAAGCCCGAGCCGTTGTTGGCAAACGCCGACACGTACTCGTAGAACACCTGGCTGATGCCGTGGAAGCCGGGATTGGACGTGCCGGTGATCGCCGGGATCGCCAGGGTCACCGCGGTGAAGCCCAGGATGGTGATCGGCTGCAGCAGCACCAGCAGCGCCAGCAGTCGGACCTGCGGGGTTTCCAGCTTGCGCCCGAGCAGTTCCGGGGTACGCCCGGTCATCAACCCGGCCAGGAACACGCCCAGCATCAGGTACACGATGAACTGCTGCAGGCCGCAACCGATGCCGCCCCAGATTGCGTTGACCAGCATGTTGATCATCGGCACCGCTCCGGCCAGCGGGCTGAGCGAGTCATGCATGCCGTTGACCGAGCCGTTGGACACTTGGGTGGTGATCGCCGCCCACAGGCCGGTGCCGTCCGCGCCGAAGCGCACTTCCTTGCCTTCCATCAGCAGCGGGCTGGCCGCCGTGGCCGAATGGCCTTCCAGCCATACCGTGGCCGCCACCGACACGCTGGACATCGCCAGCATGCAGCCGAACACCAACCCGGCCAGGCGCCTGCGTCCGGTGAACGCGCCCAGCATGAAGATCACGCTGATCGGGATCAGCAGAATGCCAATCAGCTCCAGCGCGTTCGACAGCGGGGTGGGGTTTTCCAGCGGCATCGAACTGTTGGGGCCATACCAGCCACCGCCATTGGCGCCCAGCTGCTTGGCCGCGACCATCGCCGCGACCGGGCCCAGCGGCAGTTTCTGCGTGTCCATGCCGGCGGCCGCATCGATCGGCGTCGCCTGCGGGCCGGCGGCCAGCGTCGAGGGCACGCCCTGGCTGGTCAGCAGCACCGCCCACAACAGGCACAGCGGCAGCATGAAGCGCACGCACGCGCGCACCACGTCGGCGTAGTAGTTGCCCACGTCCACGCGGCGGTCCGCGCTGAGCTGCGCGGACTGTGCGGCGTCCACGTCGTCCGGACGCGCACCGAACAGCGCACGCAGCGTGGCCACCACCAGCGCCAGGCCCATCATCGGCGTCACCACCTGCAGGCCGGTGATGGCGGTCATCTGCGAGAAGTAGGACAGCTGCGCCTGGCCGGAATAGTGCTGCTGGTTGGTGTTGGTCAGGAACGACACCATCGTGTGCAGCGCCGTGTCCCAGCGCATGTTGGGGATCTGGTCGGGATTGAACGGCAGCCAGGCCTGGGTCATGAAGACCGCCTGCACCAGCACCGCGATCACCACGTTGCTGAGCAGGAAGGCCATCACATAGCCACGCCAGGACATGCCGCGCGCCGGGTTCACCCCCAGCAGCCGGTACAGGGGCTTTTCAATCAGCCCGAACAGCGCATCGCCYCGCATCGGCGCACCGCGCATCACCCGGGCCAGGTACAGCCCAAGCGGAAAGGCCAGCACGATGCTGGCCAGCAGGATCAACAGGATCTCGGTCATGGTCGGCTCCGGTCAGAACGCTTCGGGCCGAAGCACGACGTACAGCAGATAGGCGGCGGCGACGAGCACCAGCACGCCACACACCAGGGAAAGCCAGGCAGGCATGGTCGTGGCCTCAAACGCAGGAAAGGAGGGCGGCGGTGCAGGGCGCACCGGCGACAGGGAACACAGGCAGATACAGGCTCATGGGACGTCCAGGTGGAACCACTCCACGTCAGGCGCCCATCGTCTGCCTGCCCGGCATAAAGGGGCCACGCCCAGCACCACGCCCAAGCGTAAAAAGTGCATAAACAAACGTAGAGCCGACCGTTGGTCGGCTGCCCCCGCTGACCTGCCTTCCGGTGTGCCGGCCGCTGGCCGGCTCCTCGCTCAACCGTCCGACGACGTCAGCCGCCGGCCGCTGGCCGGCGCCTCATGACCCTGGCCCGATGCACGGGGAGCCGGCCAGCGGCCGGCACTACCGAAAGCGCCACGCGCACAAAAAAGGCGGCCATCCGGCCGCCTCTCACTCCAACAACGTCCGCCAGCTCACGCCCGCGGATCGGTCCCCACGCCCTTCAACAACCGATACCGCTGCAGGGTCTCCTCGATTTCCACATCCAAGGCCTTGCGCTGCGCTTCGAAGGAGGCCTGCATGCGCCGCTGCGCCACCAGTTCGGCGTGACGCTGCTGGATGCTCTGGGCCTGCTTCTCGGCCACCGGCTTGCCAGCCAGTTCGCGGTCGCCGGCGGTGCCCAGCAGGCTCACCAGTGCATCGCGCAGGCTGGCCACGTTGTAGCGCGCGGTCTGCACGTTGTTGTCGATGATGCCGGTGCGCTCGGTGAACACCCGGCGCAGGTCATCTTCGTTCTCGTAGGTGGACAGCATCGCCTGCTCGGTGCGCTTGCGGGTTTCCTCCGCAGCCAGGTCGAGCTGGCGCTGCGCGGCCACCGCCGCCGCATCCGCGCGCTCTTCCTCGGTCAACGTGCGCTCCACCTCACCACGTCGCAGCCCGCTGGCCGCGCTGAATTCCTCCCGCGCGCTGTTGACCGCGTCCTGCGGCAGCGTATCGCTGCAGATCCGCTCGGCGCCCTTGTTCCAGCAGTAAAGCTTCTTGGCTTTCGGCTCGTTCTTGCCGCGCTGGGCCTGGGCCGACAGCGACGGCGCGGCCAGCAGCAGGCCGATCAGAATGGTGGTGGCAATCCGGCTGGACATGGTTGGCGAGCCCCCTGCTCTCAACGCGTAGGACGGCTGCCGTAGCGGGACCGATAGTCCTCCAGCGGCTGCCGGTATCCGACAAGTTCCGGATTTCCGGAGGCAAAATCAAGCAGGTCGGCCAGCGTGGCCACCGCCACCACCGGAATCCCGGCCTCTTCGGCCACCGACTGGGCCGCCGAGCGGCGGTCGGTTTCCGAGGCGATCTCCTGGCGATCCAGTGCCACCACGATGCCGGCCGGGGTGCCGCCGGCGTCCTTGATGATGGTCAGCGCCTCGCGGATGGCGGTACCGGCGGTGATCACGTCATCGACGATCAGCACGCGCTTGCCATTCATATCCGCGCCGATCAGGTTGCCGCCTTCGCCGTGGGCMTTGGCTTCCTTGCGGTTGAACGACAGCGGCAGGTCGCGCCCACGCTGGGCGAACTCGCAGGCGGTCGCGGTGGCCAGCGGGATGCCCTTGTAGGCCGGGCCGAACACGACGTCGAACTTCAGCCCGGTGGCCTCCACCGCATCGGCGTAGCAGGCGGCCAGCTGGAC
>NZ_JBFULO010000134.1:0-9542 GCF_054049855.1 Stenotrophomonas sp. P5_B8
GGGGACATTCGCCGGAAAGGGTATGGGGGCCCAGCGCCCCAACCACCGACCGCCACGCGGAAAATGATTCAAGGCGCGCTTCGTGCTTGCTCCATATGCAGGCGAAGAACCTTTTTTTGCGCTGCCGCGCAGGTAGCGAGACACAGCGTTGCCGGACGCGTCCGATCGCACAATCCGGCGCGCAAAGCCCGCTGCCACAGCCCTTTCCACGCATTGGCCTGCACCTGGAACGCACAAGGTGGAACACTGCGTGCGACCGCACCGGTCGTCGCCGGCGATGTGCCCGCCTATGGTGGGCCTGTCCCCCCAACGCCAGCCGCCATGACCAGCCCCTCCCAGCGTTACCGCATTACCGTTACCCCGATCGAGAAGGACGGGTTGCAGTGCAGCGGACGCTGCACGATCGAACTGGAACACCGCGCCCAGCAGGACTGGATGCGCCTGCTGGAAGTCGCGCGCCGGCAGAGCGGCCTCAGTGGTGATGAGCGTGCGGCGGCGATCGTGGCCATCCAGCTCCTGCACGACCTGGCCCAACGCCACGCGCAGGAACCGTCGCATCCACTGACCCGCCTGCAGCCGCAGCTGGGTGAAGTGCTCGGCGCGCTCCAGGACATCCAGCAAGCCCCCTGACGCGAGCGACCGCCCGCTACACTCTCCCCTTCTCCGGGGAGAGTCCGCCATGCGTCGTGCCGTGATCCTGTTGCCGCTCCTGCTGCTGGGTGGATGTTCGTGCCAGCGTCATGCCGGTGACGCCGGCAGCACCCAGGCAGATGCGACCACGCGCGCAGCCGCGCCTGCCGCGGCCGATGATGCACAGGCGGGCGCGGTAGTCGCGATGGCGCCGGCAATACTGAGCGCCGTGCCGCCCGACGCAGCCGACGAAAACACCGTCGTGCGCAATTACTTCAACGCGGTGATGCGCCGCGACCATGCCGCCGCCGAGGCCTTATGGAGCGGCGGCGCGGCAGGCAGGGACGACGCCGCCCTGCACGATCTCATGCAGCTGCCCGGCGTACGCGGCATCCGCCTGGAAAGCGATGTTCCCATCGCCCGCGATTCAGCGCAGCCCTCACGGCTGCGCGAGGTGCCGGTCACCCTCCGGGTCACCACCGCCGATCGGATCGTGCGCTACAAAGGCTGGTATCGGCTGCAGCCGCGCGCCGATGACAGCGGCTGGGAAATCCACGGCGCGTCACTGCAACCGGTGCTCGACTGAGCCTGCGGCAACGCCGTGCATGCCGCCATGCGCCGTCAAAGCTGGATTCAGCCGAAAGCGCTATCGTTGGCGTCTCTCTTCCCTGCCCGGCCTGACACCATGAACGTACGACCGCTGTTGTCCCGTCTTGCCGCCTGCACCGTACTGATTGCCGCCGCTGTGGGCGCACAGGCCGCACCGAGCGTGTCCGGCCGCCAGTTGTCCGTCGGCGCTCCCGACGTCCAGCAGTACCTGGACAGCAGCTTCCCGCGCACCCAGGACGCCCTCGGCGGCCTCATCGCGATGACCATGAGCCACCCGAAGCTGGCGCTGCCGCAGGGCAACCGTCTGGATCTGGGCTTCGACATCGCCATGGCCACCGCCGGCAGTGCGCCGGCCKCACTGGGCAAGGTCAAGCTGAGCAGCGGCCTGCGCTACGACGCGCAGACCCAGGGCTTCCATCTGGACCAGCCGACCGTGGATGACTTCACTCCGGCCAACAACGGTGGCCGGCTGGATTCGCGCACGCGCAGCCTGCTCAACGCCTGGCTGACCGACTACGCACGCCGCGAGCCGATCTACAAGATCGACCCGGCCGTGGCCGGCGTGCTCGGCGCGCTGCAGGTGCAGTCGGCCCAGGTCGAGAACGGCAAGCTGGTGGTTACCTTCAATCAGGATTTGGGCAAGCTGGTGCCGGCCGGGATGCTGGGCCGGTAAAGACCGCTCGTTGCTCGGCAAGCTCCAAACGTACGGCGGGTACCGATGGTTAATCGGTACCCGCACGGATCAACCCGCCAACGCCTTGGCGACCGCATCGGCAAACGCCGGAATGTCATCGGGCTTGCGGCTGGTGATCAGGTTGCCGTCCACCACCACCTCGGCATCGAGCCATTGCGCGCCGGCGTTGCCCAGGTCGGTCTTCAACGATGGCCACGAGGTCACCGCGCGGCCCTTGGCCAACCCCGATTCCACCAGCAACCACGGTCCGTGGCAGATCGCCGCGACCGGCTTGCCGGTGGCGCCAAAGTTCTTGATGAAGGCTACCGCCTGCGTATCGATGCGCAGCTTGTCCGGGTTGATCACCCCACCCGGCAGAACCAGCGCGTCATACGCCTCGGGTTTGGCACCGGCCAACGCCTGATCGACGGCGACACTCTCGCCCCAATCCTTGTCCTTCCAGCCGCGGATCTGCTTGGCGTCGCCCGGCGCGATCACCGTTACCGTGGCGCCCCAGGATTCCAGCAGGCGCTTGGGTTCCTGCAGCTCGGACTGTTCAAAACCATCGGTGGCCAGAACCGCCACCTGCTTGCCGTTGAGTGCGTGTGCCATGGAAAGCTCCGTTGAAAAGGAGCCTCCAGTCTGCGCAGTTGCGCATTGGGCAACAGTGACCGGCATGTGCACGCCATGTCGGTATCCACCGCGCTGCGCAGCGGGTACCGACCAAGGGCCGGTACGCCAGGGGTGCGATCAGCGCTTGGGCTGCAGCATCGTCCCGGTGCACTTCTTCGAACCGCAGCGGCATTCCCAGATCTTCTTCAGGCGCGCGGTGTGGCGCTCGGCCAGGGTGATGCCGTAGTTGTAGGTCAACTCGTCGCCCGGCTTGATGTCCTTGATCGCCTCGATGAACACCTTGTCCTCGCGGCGGTTGTCGCCCTCGGCCTCTTCGATCACCGCTTCGCAGTTCGGCTCGCAACTGTGGTTCAACCAGCGCGCATCGTTGCCCTTGTAGTTGGCATCGATGACGTAATCGTCGTTCAGGGTGAACAGGAAGGTGTGCCCGCTTTCCACGTCCCCGGTATCATCGGCATCCACGTCGGCGTGGCTGCGCAGCAGCCCCTTGTACTGGATGACCCGCTCGCCCTTCTTGATCGGCGCCAGCGCGAACACGCCATTGCCATGGATGGAGGACTTGCGGGCTTGGATCTTCTTGGGCATCTGGCTGGCCGTTGCGAGAGGTAGGCACCGATTCTCGCTTAATCTTTGTGATTGCCAAAGCGACGCGCGCGCCCGCCCCCGCGAGGCCCCGCCGCCACGCCCCTGAACGGGGTGGGTTGGATGCCCGCGGAGAAAAGCGTACAATTTCAGTCCGCTTTAAGGTTGTGCCCTCCCCATGCTCCGCGTCACCAAGCTCACCGATTACGCCACTGTCGTGCTGACCGTGCTCGCCGCCCGCCCGGGCGAGGTGCTCAGTGCCACCGAGTTGGCCGAGTTCGCCAGCCTCGAACCGCCCACCGTCAGCAAGCTGCTCAAGCCGCTGGCCCAGGCCGGGCTGGTCGAAGGCCTGCGTGGCGTGCGCGGCGGCTACCGCCTCACCCGCGCGGCCGACCAGATCACCCTGTTCGAGATCGTGGAAGCCATGGAGGGCCCGCTGGGCCTGACCGAGTGCGCCCACGAACACAGCCAGTGCGGACGTGAGATGCAGTGCGGCGCGCGCAGCAGCTGGCGGCTGATCAACGACGTGGTGTCCGAAGCACTGCGTGCGGTCAGCCTGGCGCAGATCCTGCCCCCTCTTCCCCTTGTTGACGCTCCCCGCCGCGTGATCGCGGCGGATGTCGTCTCCTGATCCACAGGCAGCCCCCATGGCCACCGATACCCTCGACACCGTCGCCGCCGGCGATACCCCCAACCGCGAGATCCATGAGCAGCTCGGCCGCAAGTACGCCGCCGGCTTCATCACGGACATCGAATCGGACTCGCTGCCGCCTGGCCTGGACGAGGACACCATCCGTGCCCTGTCGGCCAAGAAGGAAGAGCCCGAATGGATGACGCAGTGGCGCCTGGAGGCCTACCGTCACTTCCTGACGATGCCGATGCCGGACTGGGCCAAGCTGGAGATCGCCGCGATCGACCTGCAGGCGCTCAGCTACTACTCCGCGCCCAAGGGCCCCAAGTACGCCTCGCTCGATGACGTGCCCAAGGAGCTGCTGGACACCTACGACAAGCTGGGCGTGCCGCTGCACGAGCGCGCCAAGCTGGCCGGCGTGGCCGTGGATGCGGTGTTCGACTCGGTCTCGGTCGGCACCACCTTCCGCAAGGAACTGGCCGAGAAGGGCGTGATCTTCTGCTCGATGTCCGAAGCCATCAAGGAACACCCGGAACTGGTCAAGCAGTACCTGGGTACGGTGGTGCCGGTCGGCGACAACTACTTCGCCGCGTTGAATTCGGCGGTGTTCTCCGACGGCAGCTTCGTGTTCATCCCCAGGGGCGTGCGTTGCCCGATGGAACTGAGCACCTACTTCCGCATCAACGCCGGCCACACCGGCCAGTTCGAGCGCACCCTGATCATCTGCGAGGACAAGGCGTACGTGTCCTACCTGGAAGGCTGCACCGCGCCGATGCGCGATGAGAACCAGCTGCACGCCGCGGTGGTCGAGCTGGTCGCGCTGGACGATGCCGAGATCAAGTACTCCACGGTGCAGAACTGGTACCCGGGCGATGAGAACGGCGTGGGCGGTATCTACAATTTCGTCACCAAGCGTGCCGAATGCCGTGGCGCGCGCAGCAAGGTGACCTGGACCCAGGTGGAAACCGGCTCGGCGATCACCTGGAAGTACCCCTCCTGCGTGCTGCTGGGCGACGACTCGGTGGGCGAGTTCCACTCGGTCGCGCTCACCCATCATCGCCAGCAGGCCGACACCGGCACCAAGATGATCCACATCGGCAAGCGAACCAAGAGCAAGATCGTCAGCAAGGGCATCAGCGCCGGTCGCGGCCAGAACACCTACCGTGGCTTGGTCAAGGTCGACCGCAACGCCGACGGCGCGCGCAATTACACCCAGTGCGATTCGCTGCTGATCGGCAAGAAGTCCGGCGCGCATACCTTCCCGTACATCGAGGTCAAGAACCCGAGTGCGACGGTGGAGCACGAGGCGACCACCTCCAAGATCTCCGACGACCAGCTGTTCTATTGCCGCGCACGCGGCATCGACCAGGAAAACGCCGTGTCGATGATCGTCGACGGCTTCTGCAAGCAGGTCTTCCGCGAGCTGCCGATGGAGTTCGCGGTGGAAGCCAAGAAGCTGCTGGAAGTCTCGCTGGAAGGGTCCGTGGGTTAACCCCACAGCCGCCTTCGTTTGAATTTTTCAGCCACGCATGGCGTGGCTCTACCCCGGATTCGTATCATGCTGAAGATCGACAACCTCCACGCCCGCATCGGCGACAAGGACATCCTCAAGGGCCTCTCGCTCGGCGTGAAGCCGGGCCAGGTGCACGCCATCATGGGCCCCAACGGCGCCGGCAAGTCCACCCTGGGCAACGTGCTCGCCGGTCGCGAAGGCTATGACGTCAGCGCCGACAGCGTGCAGTTCGAAGGCCGCGACCTGCTGGACCTGGCGCCGGAAGAACGCGCCGCCGCCGGCCTGTTCCTGGCCTTCCAGTACCCGGTGGAAATCCCCGGCGTGAACAACACCTACTTCCTGCGCGCCGCGCTCAATGCCCAGCGCAAGGCGCGTGGCGAGGAAGAACTGGATTCAATGCAGTTCCTCAAGCTGGTGCGCCAGAAGCTGGCCGTGCTGCACCTGAAGGACGAGCTGCTGCACCGTGGCGTCAACGAAGGCTTCTCCGGTGGCGAGAAGAAGCGCAACGAGATCTTCCAGCTGGCCGTGCTCGAGCCCAAGCTGGCGATCCTGGATGAAACCGACTCCGGCCTGGACATCGATGCGCTCAAGAGCGTGGCCGACGGCGTCAACGCGCTGCGCTCGCCGGACCGCTCGTTCATCGTGATCACCCATTACCAGCGCCTGCTGGACTACATCAAGCCGGACGTGGTGCACGTGCTGGCCGACGGCAAAATCGTGCAGACCGGTGGCCCGGAGCTGGCGCTGGAACTGGAAGCCCACGGCTACCACTTCCTGAAAGATCGCGTCGTTCCCGAGGCAGCGGTCTGATGAGCGTCCTGCTGGATTCCCTCGCCAGCGGCTTCTGCGGCAGCGACGCGCGTCGTGCCGAACTGGATGCCGCCCTGCAGGCCGGCCTGCCCGGCCCGCGTACCGAAGCCTGGAAGTACACCTCGCTGCGCCAGCTGGAGCGTCGCAGCTTCAGCCCCGCGCCGCTTGCGGCCGCCGAGGTCGATGCTGCGCTGCTGGCCGACATCCCGTCGCCGCGCCTGGTGTTCGTCAACGGCCGCCCKTCCGATGCACTGAGCGACCTGGGCGCGCTGCCCGCCGGCGTGCAGTTGCAGACGCTGTCCTCGGCACTGGCCGCCGGCGATGAAGCCCTGCGCTTCCTCGGCCGTCGTTTCGAGCGCAGCGAAGAAGTGTTCGCCCGCCTCAACGCCGCCCTTGCCGACGAAGGCGTGCTGGTGCGCGTGGACGAAGCTGCGAAGATCGACCTGCCGCTGCAGCTGGTGTTTGTCAGCGTGGCCGGCAGCGCCGACCTGGCCTGGCACCACCGCCACCTGATCGAGCTGCGCAGCGGCGCCGCGCTCGGCGTGGTCGAACATCACCTGCACGTCGGCGATGCCGCGCACCTGGGCAACACCCTGGTGCACGTGCACCTGGCCCAGGACGCCGTGCTCTCGCATGCCCGCGTGCAGGCCGACGCCACCCGCGCCACCAGCCTGCTGCGTACCGATGCCGTGCTGGCCCGCAACGCGCAGTACCGTCGCATCGACCTGGAACTGGGCGCCGCGCTCAGCCGCCACGAGTTCAACGTGCGCCTGGAAGGCGACAACGCCCAGTTGACTGCCAACGGCGTGCTGCTCGGCAATGGCCGTCGCCACGTCGACACCCGCTTGGGCATCGAGCACATCGCGCGCGATACCGCCTCGGAAATGGTGTGGCGTGGCGTCGCCGCCAACCGCAGCCGGGTGGTCTTCCACGGCGGCATCCACATCCGCGCCGGCGCCGATGGCACCGATGCCAACCTGTCCAACAAGAACCTGCTGCTGTCGGCCGACGCGGAGATCGATACCCAGCCCACGCTGGTGATCGACGCCGACGAAGTGAAGGCCGCGCACGGCGCCACCGTTGGCCAGCTGGACACCAATGCGCTGTTCTACCTGCGCTCGCGCGGCCTGCCCGCCGACCAGGCCCAGCAGCTGCTCAGTGCCGCGTTCTGCCATGAACCGCTGAACGCGCTCGACGCACGCCTGACCGAACAGCTGCGCCGCCAGCTCGACCTGGCCCTGGCACGGGCAGGCGTGGCATGAACCTGTCCACCCCGCGCCCGGCGGCCGATACCGTGGCGGCCCCGGACTGGGATCGCGTGCGCCTGGATTTCCCGCTGTTGATGCGCGAAGTGCACGGCAAGCCGCTGGTCTATTTCGACAACGCCAACACCGGCCAGAAGCCGGTGCAGGTGATCGGCGCGGTGGACGAGTTCTACCGCCGCTACAACGCCAACGTCAGCCGCGCCGTGCATGCCCTGGGCACCGRGGCCACCGACGCCTACGAGGGCGCACGCAACAAGCTCGCGCGCTTCCTCAACGTGCGCCCCAGCGAGCTGGTGCTATGCAGCGGCACGACCTTCGCGATCAACCTGGTCGCGTACTCGTGGGCGCTGCCGCGGCTGAAGGCCGGTGATGTCATCCTGGTCTCGCGCATGGAGCACCACGCCAACATCGTGCCGTGGCAGCTGGTCGCCGAGCGCACCGGCGCCACCCTCCGCGTGGCCGAGATCACCCCCGACGGTGCGCTCGACCTGGACGCCCTGCGTCGTGCCATGACCGCCGAGGTCAAGCTGCTGGCCGTGGCCCACGTCTCCAACGTGCTCGGCACGGTCAACCCGGTGCGCGAGATCTGCCGTGAAGCACGCAAGCGCGGCATCATCACCGTGGTCGACGGCTCCCAGGCCGTGCCGCACCGCAAGGTCGACGTGGCCGCCATCGGTTGCGACTTCTACGCCATCACCGGGCACAAGATGTGCGGCCCGACCGGCACCGGCGCGCTGTGGGCCCGCCGCGAACACCTCGACGCGATGCCGCCGTTCATCGGTGGCGGCGAGATGATCAAGGAAGTGAGCTTCGAGGGCACCGTGTTCAACGATGCCCCGCACAAGTTCGAAGCCGGCACCCCGAACATTGCCGGCTTCATCGGCCTGGGCGTAGCGGTGGACTACCTCGAATCCCTCGGCCTGGCGCACGTGGAAACCCGCGAAGCCGAGCTGCTGGCGCACTTCACCGAAGAGCTCAACAAGATTGACGGCCTGCGCATCTTCGGCACCACGCCGCACAAGGCGGCCGTGGTTTCCTTCCTGATCGAAGGCGCGCACGCGCACGACCTGGCCACCCTGCTCGACCTGGAAGGCGTGGCCATCCGCTCGGGGCAGCACTGCGCTCATCCGCTGCTGCAGTACTACGGCGTGGCCGCGACCTGCCGTGCCTCGCTGGCGTTCTACAACACGCATGAGGAGATCGAGCGCTTCATCGTGGCCTTGAACAAGGTGCGCAAGCTGCTGGGGTGAGGTGCAACACCCCCTTGGCAGCGAAACGCCGTGGCTTGCCACGGCGTTTTTGTTTTCCGGGTGGCCAGGCCGTTGGATCACGGCTGACTGCGCGAGGCCGTCCCGGCGCAGTCGCGCGGAACATGTCCCGCCAGCTCACGCGGCATTCCGCAGCGCCGCCCCGCTTCCCACGGTGCCCGACGACCGTTCGGCGCCCGTGGAACGGCGTTCCCGGTCGAATTCTTCATGCGCTGACGCGCAGCCCTATTCGGCCCGCGTGGCTTCCATCTGTACGTGGGCGATCTGGTCGGCCAACAACTGCGCCGAGGGATCGACCACGCTCGCCCGCTTCGCCGACGCCAACGCGTCCTCCAGCAACTGCGCACGCACCTTCGGGTCCTGCTCTTCCCGTGACGCGGCGAAGCACCACGCGGCGTGGTGGTACAACTCCGACGGATCCCCCAGTTTCCGCGCCCGCACCCGCCACGGACCTGCCAGCCCGTCCACGTCGCCGCTGGCTTCGTAGTGCGAGATCAGCCGCTTGATGGCGTGGAGGTCGCCACCCTGGGCTTTGGCCAGAACCTGCGCGGTCTGTTCCGGAGAAAGATAGGTCCCGCTGGACGTCGTCGACCCTCGACATGCGGCCAGCAGAAAAAACACCGCGCACGGCAGTACGCACAGCATCAGAAACTGTTTCATGGAAAGCACCAGCGAAGATTGGRGGAGGAAGACGCGCTGCTCGGCTGTCACCACGGCAACGGCGCGGACCCTGTCATGCATCGCACTGTTGCGAACATTGCGACGCAATCGCAGGAGACGCAGGTCATCCTAGGCTGCATTCCGATAGGTAACCAACGCAGTGTTTCGATGATTCTGCGCGTGGCGATTCACGCTGTCGCATGCAAACGTTTACATCCAACATCATTTCAATGGATGCGTTTGCTGCGGACGACTTGTCGGTCAAATC
>NZ_JBFULO010000135.1:0-9309 GCF_054049855.1 Stenotrophomonas sp. P5_B8
AATCCTGCCTTGGCCTCAGCCCGCCGCAGGCGCAACCACCCCCACCCCATTGAGATAATCCAGACTCACCTGCAGCAACGCCCGCAACCCCACGTCCAGCGCCTTCTCATCCAGCAGGAACTTCGGCGAATGGTTGGCCGGCGCCGTAGCCGGATCGATGCCCACACTCGTGGACCCCACGAAGAAAAACATCCCCGGCACCTGCTGCGCGTACAGCGAAAAATCCTCCGCGCCCATCTGCAGCGGCGGCTCGTACACATTGTCCTTGCCCACCACCGCCTGCAGGCTCGGCAGCATCTTCGCCGTCAGCGCCGGATCGTTCACCGTCGCCGGATTGCCCTCGGACTCATAGATCTCCGTCACCGCCTTGGCCCCGTGCGCCGCCGCCGTGTGCTCGGCCACATTGCGCAGGTCCGCGAAAATCTGCTGCCGCATCCCCTCATCGAACGTGCGGATCGTCCCCACCATCTCCACCTCATCGGGAATGATGTTGTAGCGGATGCCGCCCTTGATCGCCCCGAAGGTCAGCACTGCCGGCTGCTTGGACAGGTTCGCCCGACGGCTCACGATCGTCTGCGCCGTGCCCACCAGATCGGCCGTCGCCACGATCGGATCCACCCCGTTCCACGGCGCCGAGCCATGCGTCTGCCGCCCGATCACCTTGATCCCGAACCGGTCCGAGGCTGCCATCAAGGGCCCACCGCGCACCGCGATCTGCCCCGCCGGCACGCTGGAGAACACATGCAGGCCGAACACCGCCTCCGGCTTGAAGTCCGCAAACAGCCCCTCCTTCAGCATCAACGACGCACCCCCCTCTTCCGGCGGCGGCGCCCCTTCCTCGGAGGGCTGGAAGATCAGCATCACTTCGCCTGGCAGGTTCTCGCGCATCTTCACCAGCGCATCGGCCACCCCCAGCAACGTGGCGGTATGCGCGTCGTGGCCGCAGGCGTGCATCACCCCGACCGGCTCGCCACGGTAGGTGCTGGTCACCTTGGAGGCGAACGGCAGCCCGGTCTGTTCGGTCACCGGCAGCGCGTCCATGTCCGCGCGCAGGGCGATGCGCGGACCCGGCTTTGCCCCCTTGATGACCACCACCACACCGTGATGGGCGATCCCGGTCTTCGGCTTGAGCCCCATCGCCCGCAACTGCTCGGCCACCTTCGCCGAGGTGCGCTCCTCGCGGTTGGACAGCTCCGGGTGCTGGTGGAAGTCGCGCCGCCAGTCGACCACCTTGGCGTGCAGGCGGGTCGCCGCGGCAGTCACTTCCGGGCGTTCGTCAGGGGTGGCCGCGGCCAGTGCGGGGCAGGCAAGCAGCAGGGCGGACAGCAGCAGCGACAGACGGGGCATCGAGGATCTCCACGGGTGTTCAGGGCGGACCAAACTGAATGTAGGCCATCAGCGCACTTGCTGCTGTAACTTTCTGCCCCCGCAGGCGTTGATCCGTGGAACCTGGCCGGTCACATCCGGTCTGACCGCCCGTCCCATCCGTCATGCATGAAAGCCCGCGCACCACGGGTATGCTTTGCACCAGCCAATCGGGCCCTGCCCTCCGCCAGCCTCAGGAGTTAGTTGAATGTCGCGTTTCTGGAAGATCGTGCTGCTGGTGGTCGCCGTACTGGTGATTGGCTTCATCGGCCTGCACCTGCTCAACGGTGGCAAGCACAAGGGTGAGGCGGGCGGCAGCGCTGCCGGCGCCGGCAAGGACGGCGACCAGCGCGACACCGGACCGGTCCCGGTCACCGTGGTCGACGCCATTCGCCAGGACGTGCCGGTGTATGCCAGCGCACTGGGCACCGTAGCGGCGATGAACACCGTCACCGTCAGCCCGCAGGTCGGCGGCCAGCTGATCAGCATCAACTTCAAGGAAGGCCAGGAAGTAAAGCAGGGCGACCTGCTCGCGCAGATCGACCCGCGCAGCCTGCAGGCCAGCTACGACGAGGCCGCCGCGGCCAAGCGCCAGAACCAGGCCCAGCTGGCCACCGCGCGCTCCAACTACCAGCGCTCCAATTCGCCGGAGTACCGCCAGTACGTGGCCAAGACCGACCTGGACACCCAGCGCAACCAGGTGGCGCAGTTCGAAAGCGCCGTGGCCGCCAACGAGGCCAGCATGCGCGCGGCCCAGGTGCAGCTGCAGTACACCCGCGTCACCGCGCCGATCACCGGCATCGCCGGCATCCGCGCGGTGGACGCCGGCAATGTCGTCAGTGCCGGCACCGCGCTGGTCACCCTGACCCAGATCCACCCGATCCACGTGGTGTTCAACCTGCCCGAGCGCCAGCTGCCGGATGTGCGCACCGCCCAGCAGGCCGGCCCGGTGACCATCGCCGCGCTGGACCGCAACGACTCGCACGTGCTCACCGACGGCGGCAAGCTGGACGTGGTGGACAACCAGATCAGCAGCGACAGCGGCACCTTCCGCGTGCGCGCCCTGTTCGACAACACCGACAACAGCCTGTGGCCGGGCCAGTTCGTCAACGTGCGGATGCAGCTGCGCACCATTGGCGGCGGCGTGGTCATCCCCACCCAGGCCGTGATGCGCGGCCCGGACGGCGAGTACGTCTACATCGTCAAGCCCGACAGCACCGTTGCCATGCAGACCGTCAAGAGCGGCGTGGAAGTGGGCGACAGCAACGTGCAGATCACCGACGGCCTCAAGGGCGGCGAGCGCGTCGTCAGCGAGGGCCAGTTCCGGCTCAAGCCGGGCAGCAAGGTCAACGCGCTCAAGCCGGGCGAGACCCCGGCCGCGCCGACCGAGGCCGAACTCAAGGCCGCCGCGCAACAGCAGGGTGCTGGCGGTGGCCGCCGTGGTGGCGGTCCGCGCTGAGCGCGCCTGCCTGACGTTCCCGACGCCGGCCGCCTTGCTGGCGTCTGCCCGTTCCAACGCCGCATGACGTAACAGCAAGGATCCGCCCGTGGGCTTTTCGACGATCTTCATCCGCCGCCCGATCGCCACCTCGCTGTTGATGGCGGGCCTGCTGCTGCTCGGCATCCTCGGCTACCGCCAGCTGCCGGTGTCGGCGCTGCCGGAGATCGACGCGCCCAGCCTGGTGGTGACCACCCAGTACCCCGGCGCCAACGCGGTCACCATGGCCTCGCTGGTGACCACCCCGCTGGAACGCCAGTTCGGGCAGATCTCCGGGTTGGAGATCATGACCTCCGATTCCTCGGCCGGTCTGTCCACGATCATCCTGCAGTTCTCGATGGACCGGGACATCGACATCGCCGCCCAGGACGTACAGGCCGCGATCCGCCAGGCCACCCTGCCCTCCTCGCTGCCCTACCAGCCGGTCTACAACCGGGTGAATCCGGCCGACGCGGCGATCGTCACCCTCAAGCTCACCTCCGACACGCGCCCGCTGCGCGATGTGAACAACTACGCCGACTCCATCCTCGCCCAGCGCCTGTCGCAGGTGCAGGGCGTGGGGCTGGTGTCCATCGCCGGCAACGTGCGCCCGGCCGTACGCATCCAGGTCAACCCGGCGCAGCTGTCCAACATGGGCCTGACCCTGGAAGAACTGCGCAGCGCGCTGACCCAGGCCAACGTCAACGCGCCCAAGGGCTCGCTCAACGGCAAGACCCAGTCCTACTCCATCGGCACCAATGACCAGCTGACCAGCGCCGCCGAGTACCGCGACACCATCATCAGCTACAAGAACGGCCGCCCGGTGCGGCTGTCGGACGTGGCCAACGTCATCGACGGGGTGGAGAACGACCAGCTCGCCGCCTGGGCCGATGGCAAGCCGGCGGTGCTGCTGGAAGTGCGCCGCCAGCCCGGCGCCAACATCGTGCAGACCGTCGAACGCATCCGCGCGCTGCTGCCGCAGCTGCAGAACGTGCTGCCGGCCGACGTGCACCTGGAGATCTTCTCCGACCGTACCGAGACCATCCGCGCCTCGGTGCATGAAGTGCAGTTCACCCTGATCCTCACCATCTGCCTGGTGGTCGCGGTGATCTTCGTGTTCCTGCGCCGGCTGTGGGCCACCATCATTCCCTCGGTGGCGGTACCGCTGTCGCTGGCCGGCACCTTCGGGGTGATGGCCTTTGCCGGCATGTCGCTGGACAACCTGTCGCTGATGGCGCTGGTGGTGGCCACCGGCTTCGTGGTCGACGATGCGATCGTGATGATCGAGAACATCGTGCGCTACATCGAACAGGGCAAGAGCGGCCCGGAAGCGGCCGAGATCGGCGCCCAGCAGATCGGCTTCACCGTGCTCTCGCTGACCATCTCGCTGGTGGCGGTGTTCCTGCCGCTGTTGCTGATGCCCGGCGTCACCGGCCGGTTGTTCCACGAGTTCGCCTGGGTGCTGAGCATCGCGGTGGTGCTGTCGATGCTGATCTCGCTGACGCTCACCCCGATGATGTGCGCCTACCTGCTCAAGCCCGATGCCCTGCCCGAAGGCGAGGACGCGCACGAGCGTGCCGCCGCGGCCGGCAAGGAAAACCTGTGGACGCGTACCGTGGGCGCGTACGAGCGCAGCCTGGACTGGGTGCTGGAGCACCAGCCGCTGACCCTGGCCGTGGCCGCCGGTGCCCTGGTGCTGACCGTGGTGCTGTACATCGTGATCCCCAAGGGCCTGCTGCCCGAGCAGGACACCGGCCTGATCACCGGCGTGGTCCAGGCCGACCAGAACATCGCCTTCCCGCAGATGGAGCAGCGCACCAAGGCCGTGGCCGAAGCGCTGCGCAAGGACCCGGCGGTGACCGGCGTGTCGGCCTTCATCGGCGCCGGCAGCATGAACCCCACGCTCAACCAGGGCCAGCTGTCGATCGTGCTCARGCAGCGTGGCGACCGCGACGGACTGGATGAGATTCTGCCGCGCCTGCAGCACGCCGTGGCCGGCATCCCCGGCGTGGCGCTGTACCTCAAGCCGGTGCAGGACGTCACCCTGGACACCCGCGTGGCCGCCACCGAGTACCAGTACTCGCTGTCGGACGTGGACAGCGCGCAGGTTGCGCTGCAGGCCAACCGCCTGACCGAAGCGCTGCGCCAGCGCCCGGAGCTGGCCGACGTGGACAACAACCTGGCCAACCAGGGCCGCGCGCTGGAACTGAACATCGACCGCGACAAGGCCAGCGTGCTGGGCGTGCCGATGCAGACCATCGACGACACCCTGTACGACGCCTTCGGCCAGCGCCAGATCTCCACCATCTTCACCGAACTCAACCAATACCGCGTGGTGCTGGAAGTGGCGCCGGAGTTCCGCACCAGCACCGCGCTGATGCACCAGCTGGCGGTGGCCTCCAACGGGGCCGGCGCGCTGACCGGCAGCAACGCCACCAACTTCGGCCAGGTCACCTCGTCCAACTCGTCCACGGCCACCGGCATCGGCGCGCAGAACACCGGCATCCCGATCGGCGCCGGCAACATCATCCCGCTGGCCGCACTCGCCGAAAGCAAGGTCACCAGCACCCCGCTGGTGGTCAGCCACCAGCAACAGCTCCCGGCGGTGACCGTGTCGTTCAACATCGCCCCGGGCTATTCCCTGTCCGATGCGGTCAAGGCGATCGAAGAGACCAAGGACAGCCTGGACATGCCCACGCAGGTGCATGCGGAGTTCATCGGCAAGGCCGCCGAGTTCACCGGCAGCCAGACCGACGTGGTGTGGCTGCTGCTGGCCTCGCTGGTGCTGATCTACATCGTGCTGGGCGTGCTGTATGAGAGCTACATCCATCCGTTGACCATCATCTCCACCCTGCCGCCGGCCGGTGTCGGTGCGCTGCTGGCGCTGATGGTGTGCGGGTTGCCGTTGTCGGTGGACGGCATCGTCGGCATCGTGCTGCTGATCGGCATCGTCAAGAAGAACGGCATCATGATGGTCGACTTCGCCATCGAGGCGCGTCGCGCCGGTGCCAACGCGCACGATGCGATCCGCCGCGCCTGCCTGCTGCGCTTCCGCCCGATCATGATGACCACCGCTGCGGCCATGCTTGGCGCGCTGCCACTGGCACTGGGCACCGGCATCGGTTCGGAACTGCGCCGCCCGCTGGGCATCGCCATCGTCGGCGGCCTGCTGCTGTCCCAGCTGGTCACGCTGTACACCACGCCGGTGATCTACCTGTACATGGAGCGCTTCTCCGAGCGCCTGCGACTGCGCCGCGAACAGCGCGCGCTGCGCCACGCCAGCGCCCAGGACCGCGCATGAGCACGCCGTACCTGCGTGCCATGAGGATGCCGGCATGAACATCTCCGGCCCCTTCATCCGCCGCCCGATCGGCACCGCGCTGCTGGCCATCGGCCTGTTCGTGGTCGGCCTGTTCTGCTACCTGAAACTGGGCGTGTCGGCATTGCCGAACATCCAGATTCCGGTGATCTTCGTGCACGCCAGCCAGTCCGGCGCGGACGCCACCACCATGGCCTCCACGGTCACCGCACCGCTGGAACGCCACCTGGGCCAGCTGCCCGGCGTGGACCAGATGCGCTCCTCCAGTTCCGAAGGCAGCTCGCTGGTCTTCATGATCTTCCAGAGCGGGGTGGACATCGATTCGGCCGCGCTGGACGTGCAGACGGCGATCAATTCATCGCAGGCAGATCTGCCGTCCGGGCTCGGCTCGCCGATGTTCCAGAAGGCCAATCCCAACGATGATCCGGTCATCGCCATCGCGCTGACCTCGCAGACGCAGTCGGCCGATGAGCTCTACAACGTCGCCGATTCGCTGCTGGCCCAGCGCATCCGCCAGATCAGCGGGGTGTCCTCGGTCGACATCGCCGGTGCCTCCACCCCGGCGGTACGGGTGGACGTCAACCTGCGCCTGCTCAACGCGCTCAACCTCACCCCCGACGACCTGCGCAACGCGGTGCGCGCGGCCAACGTGACCTCGCCGACCGGCTTCCTCACCGACGGCAACACCACCACCGCGATCATCGCCAACGAYTCGGTSGCRCGMGCSGCCGACTTCGCCAACCTGGTCATCAAGACCCAGGACGATGGCCGGGTGATCCGCCTCAAGGACGTGGCCAACGTCTACGACGGCCAGCAGGATGCGTACCAGGCCGCGTGGTTCGACCACAAGCCCGCCGTGGTGATGTATGTGTTCACCCGTGCCGGCGCCAACATCGTGGAGACCGTCGATCGGGTCAAGGCGCAGATTCCGATGCTGCGCGACTACCTGCAGCCTGGCACGGTGCTGACCCCGTTCTTCGACCGCACCCCGACCATCCGCTCGTCACTGCATGAAGTGCAGATCACCCTGCTGATCAGCCTGGCGATGGTGATCCTGACCATGGCGCTGTTCCTGCGCCGGTTGGCACCGACGCTGATCGCCGCGGTCACCGTGCCGCTGTCGCTGGCCGGTGCGGCACTGGTGATGTACGTGTTCGGCTTCACTTTGAACAACCTCAGCCTGCTGGCGCTGGTGATCGCGATCGGCTTTGTGGTCGACGATGCGATCGTGGTGATCGAAAACGTCATGCGCCACCTCGACGAGGGCATGACACGCATGCAGGCCGCGCTGACCGGCGCGCGCGAGATCGGCTTCACCATCGTCTCGATCACCGCCTCGCTGGTGGCGGTGTTCATCCCGCTGCTGTTCGCCAGCGGCATGGTCGGGGCGTTCTTCCGCGAGTTCACCATCACCCTGGTGGCGGCGATCGTGGTTTCCATGATCGTTTCGCTGACCCTGACCCCGGCGCTGTGCAGCCGCTTCCTCAGCGCGCACCCCGAGCCGGAGACGCCGTCGCGGATCGGTCGCTTCCTGGATGGCGTGCACGACCGCATGCTGCGCACCTATACGGTGTGCCTGGACTTCTCGCTGCGCCACGCAATGCTGCTCTCGCTCACCCCGATCCTGCTGATCGTGGCCACGGTGATGCTCGGCGGCGCGGTCAAGAAGGGCTCCTTCCCGGCCCAGGACACCGGCCTGATCTGGGGCCGCGCCAATTCCAGCGCCACCGTGTCCTTCGAGGACATGGTCAACCGCCAGCGCCGCATCACCGACATGCTGATGGCCGATCCGGCGGTGAAGACCGTCGGCGTGCGCCTGGGCAGCGGCCGCCAGGGCTCCAGCGCGCAGTTCAACATCCAGCTCAAGACGCGCAAGGAAGGCCGCAAGGAAACCACCGCGCTGGCGCTGGCGCGGTTGAGCGCCAAGGCCGACCGCTACCCCGACCTGCAGCTGCGCCTGCGCGCGATCCAGGATCTGCCCAGCGATGGTGGCGGCGGCAACAGCCAGGGTGCGCAGTACCGCGTGTCGCTGCAGGGCAATGATCTTGCCCAGCTGCAGGAATGGCTGCCCAAGGTGCAGGCGGCGTTGAAGAAGAACCCGATGCTGCGCGACGTCGGCACCGACGTGGATACCGCCGGCCTGCGCCAGAATGTGGTGATCGACCGCGCCAAGGCCGCGCGCCTGGGCGTGTCGGTCGGTGCCATCGACGGCGCGCTGTACGGCGCGTTCGGCCAGCGCCAGATCTCCACCATCTATTCGGACATCAACCAGTACAGCGTGGTGGTCAACGCCCTGCCCGAGCAGACCGCCACCCCGCGTGCACTGGATGAGATCCACGTGCGCGCCGGCAACGGCGAGATGATCCCGCTCACTGCCGTGGCCCACCAGGTGCCGGGGCTGGCYCCGCCGCAGATCACCCACGAAAACCAGTACACCACGATGGACCTGAGCTACAACCTGGCCCCGGGCGTAAGCACCGGCGAAGGCGAAGCCATCATCAAGGCCACCGTGGACGGCCTGCGCCTGCCCGGCGACATCCGCATCAGCGATGGCGGCGGCTTCAATGTGCAGCTCAACCCGAACTCGATGCTGATCCTGGTGCTGGCCGCGATCATCACCGTCTACCTGGTGCTGGGCATGCTGTACGAAAGCCTGGTGCACCCGGTGACCATCCTGTCCACGCTGCCGGCGGCGGGCGTGGGCGCGCTGCTGGCGCTGTTTGTGACCAATACCGAGCTGTCGGTGATCTCGATGATCGCGCTGGTACTGCTCATCGGCATCGTCAAGAAGAACGCGATCATGATGATCGACTTCGCCGTAGTGGCCCAGCGCGAGCACGGCAAGAGCCCGCGCGATGCGGTGCGCGAGGCCAGCATCGTGCGCTTCCGTCCGATCATGATGACCACCATGGTGGCGATCCTGGCGGCAGTGCCACTGGCGATCGGCTTGGGCGAAGGCTCCGAACTGCGCCGCCCGCTCGGCATCGCGATGATCGGCGGCCTGTTGTTCTCGCAGAGCCTCACCCTGCTCAGCACGCCGGCGCTGTACGTCATCTTCTCCTGCCTGCGCGAACGCTGGGTCAACCGTCGCGCACGCCGCCGCGAGAAGAAACTGCTCAAGCGCGCCAAGACCGCCTGACGGTAGTGG
>NZ_JBFULO010000136.1:0-9307 GCF_054049855.1 Stenotrophomonas sp. P5_B8
CGCCTGGACGGGCAGCTCAGCCTGAAGGTGCCCGAGGCCAAGGAACCGGCCTTGATGGACGCCGGCCAGCTGCAGGCGCAGCTGGGCGCGCTGGCCGCGCAGGACAAGAACCTGCGCGTGATCGTCGCCGCCGACAAGGCTGTGTCGTATGAAAAGGTGATCGCGGCAATGGACGTGATCAAGCGCGCCAACGTCGAAAAGGTGGGCCTGGCGACCGATGCACGCTGAAGCCCTGCCACCGCAGCGCCAAGCGCAGAACGAGTGGGGGCTGCCGATCGTCCTCGCGCTGCTGGTGCACCTGCTGCTCGCGCTGGTGTTCATCGGCGCGTGGCTGTGGTCGCCGCAGCGCACCACCGAGGCCGCCGCCGGCGACCCGGCGATCGAGGCCAGCATGCAGTTGTCCGCCTCCGAGGCGGCCGCTGCGCGCCAGGCGCTGCGTGCCTCGGAAAAGCTGCCGGACCTGCCTGAGCCCGTCCCGCCGCCCGAGCCGATTCCCGAAGACACCGTGCCGCCGCCGCAGCCGATCGAGGAGCCGCGTCCGCAGGATGCGCCCACGCCGCAGCAGCAACAGGCCCAGGAGCGCGTGGCCCAGCCCGACACGGTCGACCAGGACGCGGTGAGCGCGTTGTCGATCGCCGCCGAAAAGGCCAAGCAGGAACAGGAAGCCAAGCGCCGCCAGGAACAGATCGACCTGACCGAGCGCAAGCGCCAGGAACAGGCCGAGCAGAAGCTGCGCCTGGCCAAGCAGCAGGAAGAGGCCGACCAGAAGAAGAAGCTGGCCGAGCAGGAACAGAAGGCCAATGACGCCAAGGCCGAAGCCGAGAAGGACAAGAAGCTGGCCGAGATCCGCCGCAAGCGCGCCCAGGCTGAAAACGAAGCCAAGCTGGCCGAGCAGAAGCTGCGCCAGGTGACCGCCGCGCGTGCCGCCAGCGGTACGGCCGCCACTACCGGCGCCACCGGCACCGCCAAGCCGGCCTCCGGTGCCGGCGGCACCAGTGACGATCTGTCGGCCAAGTACGCCGCGGCGATCCAGCAGAAGGTGAAGGGGCAGTGGACCCGTCCCGATTCGGTCCCGCTGGGCCAGAAGTGCCAGGTCTCGATCACCCAGATTCCGGGCGGGCAGGTCATCCAGGCCAAGGTCGTGGGCAACTGCGCGTTCGACGAGGCCGGCAAGCGCTCGATCGAAGCGGCCGTGCTCAACGCCCAGCCGCTGCCGTACCGCGGGTTCGAGACCGTCTTCCAGCGCACGATCAACTTCAACTTCACCGCCCAGGACTGATCGTCCGTGCGGTGGAGTGGGCGGTTTTCCGTCCCGCTCGTTAACGGGCTGTGAGTTTTGCCGGGCGGTGACTCCGCTTTCACGTACCCTTGGTTCATGATTGCGAAACGGTTCACCGCCGCCCTGTTATCCCTCGTTCCGGTTTCCCTCTCTTGAGTGCTCCATGAAGAAGATGCCTCGTTGGCTTGCCGTTGTTGCGGCCCTGTTGTTGCCCTTTGCTGCCCTGGCGCAGCAGAAGGGGCTGGATATCGACATCATCGGCGGCAACGCCTCCGCTACCCCCATTACCGTCGTGCCCATGCCGTACCAGGGCTCGGCCGGTGCACCACAGACCGACGTGGCGTCCGTGGTCCGGGCCGACCTGGAGCGTTCGGGCCAGTTCCGCACCCTGCCCGAAGCGCAGATCGTGGAAAAGCCCAGCCGTGGCAGCGAGATCCAGTTCGCCACCTGGCGCGCGCTGAAGCAGAACTACATCGTGGTCGGCCGCGTCATGGACGCCGGTGCCGGCGCCTACCGGGTCGAGTACGAGCTGTACGACGTGCCCAAGGGTGAGCGCCTGCTCGGCCTGGCGATGACCGCCCGCGGCAACGCGATGCGCGATGTCGCCCACCAGATGGCCGACGCCATCTACGAGAAGATCACCGGGGTGCGTGGCGCCTTCTGGACCCGCATCGCCTATGTCACCGCCAGCGGCAAGGGCGATGCCATGCGCTATGCGCTGATGGTGGCCGATTCGGACGGCTTCAACCCGCAGACCATCGTGCGCTCGGCCGAACCGCTGCTGTCCCCGTCGTGGAGCCCGGATGGCAACCGCCTGGCCTACGTCAGCTTCGAGCGTGGCAATTCGGCGATCTACATCCAGAACATCTCCACCGGCGCCCGTGAACTGGTCACCAGCTTCCGTGGCATCAACAGCGCGCCGTCGTTCTCCCCGGACGGGCGTCGTCTGGCCCTGTCGCTGTCGCGCAGCGGCAACCCGGAAATCTACGTGATGGACCTGGGCAGCAAGCAGCTGACCCAGCTGACCAACCATTTCGCCATCGACACCGAGCCGACCTGGAGTGCCGACGGTTCCAACGTCTACTTCACCTCCGACCGCGGCGGCCGCCCGCAGATCTACCAGGTGTCCTCCAGCGGTGGCAGCGCCTCGCGCGTGACCTTCCAGGGCAACTACAACGCCACCCCGAGCCTGTCCTTCGACGGTAAGAAGCTGGTGGTGGCCCAGGGCAGCGGCAACACCTACAAGATCGCGATGATGGACAGCAGCCTGGGCTCCCCGCGCTGGAGCACGCTGTCCCCGGGTTCGCTGGACGAATCGCCTAGCTTTGCGCCCAATGCAAGCATGGTGTTGTACGCCGCCCGTGAGGGTGGTCGTGGAGTGTTGTATGCCGTCTCGGCCGATGCGCGCGTGCGCCAGCGGCTGGTGCTGGCAGACGGTGATGTTCGTGAGCCTTCTTGGTCGCCTTACCGTACAAAGCGCTAACAGAGTGTTAAGATTTCCACCGTATTCATCCCTCATCCGGCTTTAGGAGCCTCAAAGGTATCGCCATGAACAAGTCCACCCGAGTTCTGCTTGTCTCCCTGTTGTCCGTGGCCGCCCTGGCCGGTTGCTCGAAGAAGGTGAAGGAACAGCCGGCAGCCCCGGTTGACACCGGCTCCTCGACCTCCACCCCGACCGGTCCGTCGACCTCCGGCCTGTACGGCCCGGGCGACCTGGATACCGATTCCTGCCTGCGCCAGCGCGTGGTGTACTTCGACCTGGACAAGGAAGAAGTGAAGCCGGAATTCCAGGCCATCATGGCCTGCCACGCCAAGTACCTGCGTGACCGTCCGTCCTCGCGCATCACCCTACAGGGCCACACCGACGAGCGCGGTTCGCGCGCGTACAACCAGGCCCTGGGCGAGCGTCGTGGCAATGGCGTCAACTCCGCCCTGCAGGCCAACGGTGGCTCGGCTTCGCAGCTGACCGTCGTGTCCTACGGCGAAGAGCGTCCGGTCTGCACCGAGTCGGGCGAGTCCTGCTGGTCGCAGAACCGTCGCGTCGAGATCGTGTACACGGCTCAGTAATAGATGCGCTTTCGATTTCTATCGATGATCGTTGCGGCAGCCCTCGTGGCTGCCGCTCCGGCCAATGCGCAGCGCCAGAGCCTGGCCGACCGGGTCGGTTCGCTTGAGCAGCAGGTGCAGAACAACCAGTCCAACATGGACATGCTCAACCAGCTCAACCAGCTCCGCACGCAGATGCAGGCGCTGCAGTCGCAGGTAGAGCAGTTGCAACATGACAACGAGCAGCTCAAGCAGTCTGCCAAGGACCAGTACCTGGACCTGGACAGCCGCCTGAACCGTCTCGAAGGCGGCGCCCCCGTGCTGCCCGCCGCACCCGCTGCCGCCGCGCCCAAGCCCGTCGCAGCACCCCCGATACCGGCAACGGCCGCTTCCGAGCGGCCGCCTTCCGTGCATGGGGACGCTGGCAGTCTGTCGGCCAGTGGCGATGAGCGCACTGCGTACAACGTCGCGTTCAATTCGCTCAAGGCCGGCAAGTACGATGATTCGGCGCAGCTGTTCCTGAGCTTCCTCGAGCTGTACCCCAACGGCGTCTACACCCCCAATGCCCTGTATTGGCTGGGTGAGAGTTACTACGCCACCCGAAATTTCCCGCTGGCTGAGGCGCAGTTCCGCGACCTCATCTCGCGCTACCCGACCCACGACAAGGCGTCCGGTGGCCTGCTCAAGATCGGCCTGTCGCAGTATGGCGAAGGCAAGGTCGACCAGGCCCAGGCAACCCTGGAACAGGTGGTATCCACCTATCCCGGCTCCGACGCCGCGCGCACCGCGCAGGACCGTCTCCAGTCGATCCGGCTGGGTCAGCAGATCCGCTGAACCGCGCCGGGTCGCTCCACGCGCCCGGGCCGGTATAATCGCCGGTTGCATCTCCCCGATATCGGGGCTCCCGTAGAGCCGAGCCATGCTCGGCTATAGCCGTTTCCGCAGCCGTACCCAAGAATCACCGCCATGACCGTCTCCTTGTCCGCCGCCGCCGCGCTCCCCAGCGAGATCGTGCAGTCGCCGTTGCCGCGCCTGAAGATCACCGAGATCTTCACCTCGCTGCAGGGCGAGGCCGACACCGCCGGCTGGCCGACCGTGTTCGTGCGCCTGACCGGCTGCCCGCTGCGCTGCACCTATTGCGACACCGCCTACGCGTTCCATGGCGGCACCTGGTGGGACATCGACGCGATCGTCGCCGAGGTCCTGGCCCAGGGTGTCCACCACGTCTGCGTGACCGGGGGCGAGCCGCTGGCGCAAAAGCGCTGCCTGGTGCTGCTGGAGAAGCTGTGCGATGCCGGCCTGGATGTCTCGCTGGAAACCTCCGGCGCGCTGGATGTCAGCGCGGTCGATCCGCGCGTATCACGCGTGGTCGACCTCAAGACCCCGGGCTCTGGCGAAATGGCCCGCAACCTTCTGCAGAACCTGTCGCTGCTGACCCGCCGCGACCAGATCAAGTTCGTCCTGTGCAGCCGCGAGGACTACGAGTGGGCACGGGCGATGGTTGCCGAACACACGCTCAACGCACGCGCGATGGTGTTGTTCTCGCCGAGCAAGGGCCAGGTCAGCCCGCGCGAGCTGGCCGACTGGATCGTCGCTGATCGCCTGCCGGTGCGCTTCCAGATGCAGCTGCACAAGATCCTCTGGGACGACGAACCCGGCCGTTGATCGTCGGCGAGCGCGCGTCCGCCGCTCGCCACGCCTCTTTTTGAAGTCATTCCGGCGCGGGACAGCGTGCTGGCTCCCGCAACCCACCGGAAACACCCCCATGAAGAAAGCAGTCGTCCTCCTGTCCGGCGGCATGGACTCCGCCGCCGTCATCGCCATTGCCCAGGAACAGGGCTTCGCCGTGCATGCGCTCAGCGTGCGCTATGGCCAGCGGCACACCTCTGAACTCGATGCCGCCGCCGCGGTGTCCAAGGCGCTGGGCGTGGTCGCGCACAAGACCGTCAACGTCGACCTGCGCAGCATCGGCGGCTCGGCGCTGACCGATGACATCGACGTGCCCGAAGCGGGCGGCGAGGGCATCCCGGTCACCTACGTGCCCGCGCGCAACACCATCATGCTGTCCGTCGCGCTGGGCTGGGCCGAAGTGCTGGGCGCCAATGACATCTTCTGCGGCGTCAACGCAGTGGATTACTCCGGCTACCCGGATTGCCGGCCCGAGTTCATCGAGGCCTTCCAGGCCCTTGCCAACCTGGCCACCAAGGCCGGCGTGGAAGGGGCGGGGATCCAGGTCCACGCGCCGCTGCAGTTCCTGAGCAAGGCCGACATCGTGCGTGAAGGCGTACGCCTGGGCGTGGATTTCGGCTTGACCGTGTCCTGCTACAACGCCGACGACAGCGGCGCGGCCTGCGGCCATTGCGACGCCTGCCGCCTGCGCGCGCAGGGCTTCACCGAGGCCGGCGTGGCCGACCCGACCCGCTACGTTTGATCGGCGGACGGTACGCCTTGGCGCCAAGATAGGTTAGAATGCGCACCCCCGGCAGCGATGCCGGGGCGTGCAATGGGCCGTTAGCTCAGTCGGTAGAGCAGAAGACTTTTAATCTTTTGGTCGATGGTTCGAATCCATCACGGCCCACCAATTGCATCAACAACTTAGGCGCCCGATGGGCGCCTTTTTTGTGTCTCCGGGATAATTGCCGGGCACTCAAGTGGCTCCACCCTCCCGTTTGCTCGACCTGGCGCCACGCTGGCGGCGGAGGATCGCGAAGTCACGCACCAATCCAGCGCACATTGCCACTGCTACCAGACTATTCCTACATCCTGAGACGGAAGCAGAGCGGTAGTATCGAGGCCATCTAAGGAAGCCGGCGTGGACTTGGGCTAGCCGTAGAGAGATGCTGTGATCGAAGACGGCGAAGCTATCAGGAGAGATGCGTGCTCAGGATCGTGTGGTTTGGGGTGGCCGCTGTGATTGGAGGTGGGCTCGCCACAGGGGACGCCGGGGCTGCCGCGATTCGCTGTGACACCTGCAGAGTCGACCGGGACTTCCGTGCTGAAGCGGTGAAGATGGGGGCGGGTACGCACCTGGTCTACAACCTGCGTGCGAATATGATTCAACAGTACTACGTGGGCCATGACAGCACCGATGCTGGTGGTGGTGAAGTTCCGCGTGCCGTGCGTTCAGCAGGACCGGTGGTGCAACGGCAAACACCGCCAGCACCTGCAGTTGAACAAATACGCCGGGGTAATGGGGGGAGTGTGGAAGTCGGCGGAACATTGCGACCCACGTACGTTGTCCCGGTYGACATGCTTGGACTCAATCCGGACGCGCGCTCCAGGACGGCGTACGACTACGTGCGAGACCAGAACCTGCGAGGGATGGTTGAGTCGGCGGTGGGCAATGTGAATGTCATCTCCCAGATTGTCGGGGGCCATGGGCTGACGGCGGCAACCGATCTGCCGCGGCTGGCCGCCAACGACACCGGCTTTCGCGACCTCACCAGGCCTATGTTCAAGGTCGTCTTCAAGGATGACTCATTTGTCATGATCACCGTCAATCCTGAGCATCAGAGTGGCGAATCCGAACAGGGTAGCGAGCGAACTGCCGCCGGGCAGTTCATCCCCTCTGACCTTCAGGGAGTCGAAGGAACGTGGACGGATCATGGTGGCGAGAATCTGGCGCGCATGGCGACGCATATGGCGTCGCTCGGTGCCACGATGACGTCCTCGGGGCCGTCTGGCGGCTCCGTGAAAGCCATCACATGTAGCGGAACCGCTGCGGCGAAGACGTGCGCGGTCGAATACAGGATCCGATAGCGCCACGTGCGTTGGGTACTGGGTTCCATCAAGCAGAAGGCCGCCCAATGGGCGGCCTTCTTTGCGTCGAAACACCGCTCAACGAAGCGGCTCAAGCTCGCCGCCCGCACGCGCGTGGCCCGTCAGCGGCCGGCGACGCGTGGCCGCAGATCGTCCACCAGCCGCTTCCTGCTGCTGCGCGCGTACTCTGCCGGCGAGAAGGGCATCGCCGCGCGGGCATAGTCATCGATGAGCTGCAGCAGCGCCGTGGGGGACACGTCCGACGGTGCGGGATCGCTGCCGTCGCCGGTGAGGGCAATGAGCTTCTCCTGCAGAACCTCCTTTCGCACGATGCCGGCACCGGTGGACGGGTCCGACACACACAGGCCGAACGTACCGCTGGCGAAGTGGGGCAGGAGCGCCTGGATTCTTGCTTCCACCTCGTTCGGGTCCTCGAACCATGCCTGCAGGGCATCGCGCAACTCGTTGGTCAACGTCGATATCACCGCATTGCGCTCGTCGCCGGGCGTCGCTCGCAGGGCAATCTGCACCCATCGCGTGTACTCGGGACGGAAGTAGGCGCCCTCCAGCACTTCGCGGGTCGGGATGACGCCGAACGCAGCCGAGCGGATCGTGCCTTGCTCACAGACGTACGTCGGCTGGGGCAATGCACCTGCCATCACCAACGCATCGACTTGCTCGACGGAGGTGCCGGTCAGTGCCGCCAACCCGGCCTTGTCCACGAAGTGATCGTGCAGATACGCCTTTAGTGTCATCGTTGTTCCATCGTGGGCTGAGCGTGCAGGACGCCGGAGCGCTTAATGCGTCCGGCGGAGACCAACATGGTACGACGCTTCCCTGGCAGGGTGATCGCGCCAAAACCGGGTGTACGGAGGCCGCCTGTGTTGATCGTTCTGGCGTCTACGTGCGCGTTCCTGCCGGAGCCGCTGGGGCCTTGGTCCAGCGGCACCGACTATGGCTACAATCGAGCCATCCCGGTAGCTCCCGGGCGCTGACCAAGTGCCACACAGTGAAGATTCTGCTGACAGGAAGTTCTGGCCGGGTCGGACGCGCGATCTTCGGCGCGCTCGCCGCACGGCACGAGGTCGTGGGTTTCGACCGCAACCCCTTCAATACCACCCGGCACGTGGCCGACATCACCGACGCGCGGGCCCTGCGCAGCGCGCTGGTCGGGGTGGACGCGGTCATTCATTCGGCGGCGCTGCATGCGCCGCATGTCGGGCTGGTCCCGGACAGCGAGTTTCACCGCGTCAATGTGGAAGGCACGCGCACCTTGGCCATGCTGGCGCGCGAGGCCGGGGCAAGTCGATTCGTCTTCACCAGTACCACGGCGCTGTACGGGCATGCGATCGTGCCGGGCCGCTGCACCTGGATCGATGAACGCACCCCACCGCTGCCGCGCACGGTCTATCACCGCTCCAAATTAGCGGCCGAACACTGGCTTGAAGATGCCGCCAGTCCGGGCTTTCAGGTGCGGGTGATCCGGATGTCGCGCTGCTTCCCGGAAGTCCCCGAGCGCCTGCTGCTGTACCGGCTGCACCGTGGGATCGATGTGCGCGACGTGGCCGATGCGCATGCGGCCGCGCTGCACAACACCGGTCCGATGTTCCAGCGCTATATCGCCAGCGGGTGGACGCCGTTCGGCCCGGAGGACTGCGAGCGCCTGGTCAGCGACCCCCGCGCGGTGCTGGCGCGGCGCTGCCCGCAGTGGCTGGCCGAATACGACCGTCGTGGCTGGACGCTGCCGGTGGTGGATCGCATCCACGATGCCAGTGCGGCCAGCATCGGCCTGGGCTGGCGAAGCCAGCGTGGCCCGGAAGCGGTCCTGGCACAGTTGGAGGCGCGCTCTATCGAGGTGTTGCCGCAGCCGGTGCGCGAGAGGGTCTGTGTGATGGAGTAAAGCGGTGACCACCGCGAGGCTGCGCCTGTCGCGCAGCCCCACCCTGATTGCAGCTGCATTGGTTACTTCTGCTGCGGATTCTTGCTGGTGTCTTTGTTGCCCTGTTCCTGCTTCTGCTGCTTGGCCAGCGTGTCCTTGCGCTCCTGCTCCTTCTGCTGGTCAGTCTGGGCGGCGGCATTCTTCTGGACGTTGTTTTCGTTGTTCTGCATGTTGGACATTGCATTACTCCATTACGACGTGATGTCGTGCGATCCACACTGGACCTGGTGGTGTTACGGAGCGGTCGCACGTGCATGAGGGTGGGGTTAGCGCCGTGCGTGACG
>NZ_JBFULO010000137.1:0-9212 GCF_054049855.1 Stenotrophomonas sp. P5_B8
TCACTGCGGCGCCAGGACGATCCAACCACGGCGCACCACCGGCCCCCATCTGCCGCGGCCCTTGCAACTTGATGCTCCCCGGCATTGGCAGAAGAACAAAAAAACCCCGGCATTGCCGGGGTTTTCTTCATGCAAGTGCGGAAGAATCAGGCCGCCTTTTCCAGCGTGGCCATGTCGATCACGAAGCGGTAGCGCACGTCGTTCTTCGCCATGCGCTCCCAGGCCTCGTTGACGGTCTTGATGTCGATCACTTCCACGTCGCTGACGATGTTGTGCTCGGCACAGAAGTCCATCATCTCCTGCGTTTCGGCCATGCCACCAATCGCCGAACCGGTGATGTGCTTGCGACCGAACATCATCGCAGCGCCCATCAGCGGCGGATCCAGCTCGGTCAGCACGCCGACCAGGCACATCGTCGCATCGCGCTTGAGCAGGCCCATGTACGGGTTGGTGTCGTGGCTGACCGGAATGGTGTTGAGCAGGAAATCGAAACTGCCGGCGTGCGCCTGCATCTGCGCCGGATCGCGCGAGACCAGCACCTCATCGGCACCCAGACGCTTGGCATCGGCACCCTTCTCCGGGGTGGTGGTGATCATCACCACGGTGGCGCCCATCGCCTTGGCGAACTTCACGCCCATGTGGCCCAGGCCACCCAGACCGATGATGCCGACCTTCTGGCCGGGGCCCACCTTCCAGTGGCGCAGCGGCGAGTAGGTGGTGATGCCGGCGCACAGCAGCGGCGCGGCGGCCTTCAGGTCCAGCTTCTCGGACACCTTCACCACGAAGCGCTGCTCCACCACGATGTGGTCGGAGTAACCGCCGAAGGTCGGCTGGCCGTCGCGCTCGGTGCTGTTGTAGGTGTAACTGGCCCCCTTCTCGCAGTACTGCTCCAGGTCTTCATCGCAGGCCGCGCAATGGCGGCAGGAATCGACCATGCAGCCGACGCCGGCGAAATCGCCGACCTTGAAGTCGGTGACGCCGGCGCCGACCTCGGTCACCCGGCCGATGATCTCGTGGCCGGGCACCATCGGGAACTTGGAATTGCC
Organism: Stenotrophomonas sp. P5_B8; assembly: GCF_054049855.1. Classification (NCBI taxonomy): domain Bacteria; kingdom Pseudomonadati; phylum Pseudomonadota; class Gammaproteobacteria; order Lysobacterales; family Lysobacteraceae; genus Stenotrophomonas; species Stenotrophomonas sp. P5_B8. The sequence goes on from NZ_JBFULO010000137.1 coordinate 1,047, forward strand.
CCAGTCGTCGCGGGCCTGGTGCAGGTCGGAGTGGCAGATGCCGCTGTACAGGATCTGGATGCGGACATCGCCGGCAGCGACCGGGCGGCGCTCGAAGGAGAACGGTACCAGCGGTGCGGTCTGGTCGTGGACGGCATAACCATGGGCGAGGGACATAGGGAATCCTTGGCAGGTTTTGTAGAAAGGCGCTTTACAATACGCCCGCACCCTGTGCGTATACAGTCAATATATCGGCATGATTCATCAAGGCAGACTGCACAATCGTGGCCACTGACAACCTGACCCACCTGGCCGCGTTCGCCGCCGTGGCCCGGCACCGCAACTTTCGCCGCGCCGGCGCCGAGCTGGCGCTGTCGACCTCGGCGGTGAGCTATGCGATCCGCGCGCTGGAAGAGCGGCTCGGGGTGGGACTGTTCCACCGTACTACCCGCAGCGTGGCCCTGACCGAGGCCGGCCAGCGCCTGCTCGAGCGCCTGCAGCCGGCGCTGGAGCAGGTGCACGACGCGTTGGAAGAGATGAACCACTTCCGCGCGGCCCCGGCCGGCCTGCTGCGCATCAATGCCACCCGCGCCGCCGTGCAGACCCAGTTGGGCCCACGCCTGGCGCGCTTCCTGCAGGCGCACCCGGACGTGCGCATCGAGCTGGCCCAGGACGATGGTCTGGTGGATATCGTCGCCAGCGGCTTCGATGCCGGCGTGCGCCTGCACGAGTCCGTGCCCGAAGACATGGTGGCCGTGCCGCTGGGGCCGCCACTGCGTGGCCTGATCGTGGGGTCGCCGTCCTATCTGCAACGCCGGCCGGCACCGCGTCATCCGCGCGAGCTGGCCCAGCACGAGTGCGTGCGCTTCCGCTTCGCCAGCGGTCACCTCTACAAGTGGCAGTTCGAACGCGATGGCCAGGAGTTGGAGGTGGACGTGCCCGGCCGGCTCACCCTGGGCGACCAGCACACCATCCTGCAGGCGGTGATCGACGGCCTTGGCCTGGCGTACGTGCTGGAGGATTCGGCGCGCCCATATCTTGATGATGGACGCCTGGTGGCGGTGCTGGAAGACTGGGCCGAACCCTTCCCCGGCTTCGTGCTGTATTACCCGCGCCAGCGGCAGATGTCTTCTGCGCTGCGCGCATTCGTGGATATGGTGCGGGCGACGGCGTGATGTGCGTGGCGGTTGCCGAGGTGACGCTGCCGATGGCACGCTTGCCCGCCCCACCGGATGCACCGTGACAATGACCGTACAGACGCCCGCCGACATCCAACAGCAGCTCGGGCAGGCGTTTCCCGCGCTGTACCACCAGCTGCATCGCGACCGCATGCTGGACTGGGGCACGTTCTGCCACGGCTGGATCACCAGCGTGTATCCGACCCTGCGTGCGCGCCCGCCGTTGCTGTTGTATGCGCGCGAGTTCGAACTGATCGCGCCGGCCGATATCGTGGGCCACGCCGAACAGTTCACCGATGCAGACAGCCACGTGCGCCTGCGCGAGGGCCTGCAGCTGTTGCCCTTCGGCAGCACCGGCGCGGGCGACTACTACTGCTTCTGGCACGATCCGGGTGCACCGGGCGAGCCGCGCGTGGTGCTGCTCTGGCACGACGATGACCGCGTGGACCTGCTGGCATCCAACCTCCAGGATTTCATCTTCCGGATGATGGTCGATGCGGTAGCCGACCTCGATGGCAGCCTGCTGGAAGAAGGCGATATCGCCGACAACCTGCAGCGCTGGCTGGACTCGCATCGCGCCTATCTGCACGCCACGCAGGTGCAGGCGCTGGAGGCGCTGTATGCCGATCCTGCGATCCTGGCCGGTGGTGTGGGCGAGGATGCCGCCACCGCGTTGATCGATCGCGTCATCGGCTTCGAGGGCATCGATACCCGCTTCAGCTATGTGCCGGCATGACGGTTACTCATGCCCGCGTCTGACGCACCGAGTGACGCGGACTTCCGCGCGCTGGCCGACCAGCTGCAGGCGCTGGATGCCGGGCGGTTGCCGCCGCCATTGCCGCCGCACCTGCGCGCGCACCCGGTGGCTGGCCTGGCCGCCATCGGGCAGCTGGACCAGGCCGTGGTGGCGCTGATGGGCGATGTGCCCAACCCGTGGCGGGGCCTGCTGTTGCGATGACCTGCCAGGGGTAGAGCCACCCCACGGGTGGCTGCACGCAGCAATCGAACCGGCAACGCCGACCGACGGCGTTCCCCCGGCCCGTGCCGGCTCCCCCGGATCAGCTGGCGACCGGGTAGTCGGTATATCCCTCCGCCCCGCCGCCGTAATACGTAGCCCGATCCGGCACCGCCAGCGCCACGTCGTTTTCCAGCCGCGCCACCAGGTCCGGGTTGGCGATGAACGGCTGGCCGAACGCGGCCAGGTCGATGACGCCGTCGTCCACCAGCTGCAGCGCCCGCGCGCGGGTGAGGCTGCCGGCCAGGATCAGGGTGCCGCCGTAGCGTTGCTTGAACGCGTGCAGGAATGCGTCGCTCAGGACGGACACGCGGCGTGCATGGTTGTCGTTGAGGTGCACGTAGGCCAGCCCGCGCGTGCCCAGCGCCTGCGCCAGGTACAGGTACGCCGCTTCGTTGCCGACGTACTCGGGCATGTCGAACTGCAGGTTGTTCGGGGCCAGTCGCACGCCCACCCGGTGCGCCCCGATCCGCGCGGCCATCGCATCGACGGTCTCCAGGATCAGGCGCGCGCGGTTCTGCAGCGTGCCGCCGTAGCCGTCGGTGCGGTCATTGGTGACCGGGTTGAGGAACTGTTCGAACAGGTAGCCGTTGGCGGCATGAAGTTCGATGCCGTCGAAACCGGCGGCGATGGCGTTGTCGGCCGCGCGCGCGAAGTCGTCGACGATGCCGGGCATTTCGTCGGTGCGCAGGGCACGCGGCGGGGTCGGATCGGCCTGCCCACGGGTACCGTCCTCGCGGTACACGAACGCGCTGCTCTTCGGGTTGCTCGCCACCGGACGCGTGCCCGCGCTGACCGGCTGTCCGCCGTCGGGCTGCAAGGATGCGTGCGACATGCGGCCCACGTGCCAGAGCTGGGCGAAAATGACGCCCCGTTCGGCATGCACGGCCGTGGTGACCTGCTTCCAGCCGTCCACCTGTTCGGCCGACCACATGCCCGGCACGTCGATGTAGCCCTGGCCCTGCGCCGACACCGGGGTGCCTTCGCTGATGATCAGCCCGGCACTGGCGCGTTGCCGGTAGTACGCCGCGGTGAGGGCGTTGGCCACGCTGCCGGGGTTGCGGGCGCGGGTCATCGGGGCCATGGCGATGCGGTTGCGCAGGGGGGTACCGGCGAGGTCATAGGGCTGGAAAAGCAGGGCGGTCATAAAGCGGAACTCGTGGGGAAGGGGGCGCCAACGGCGCGACCCCTTCAAGATAAGGTTGACCTGCAGGCACATAAAGGCCTTAAATTTCCCGGCAACGGGGACATTTTGTCCCCAATGGAGCGCGGCGATGCTGCCAGTGGAATCGTTGAACGGGCTGGCCACCTTCGTCACCACCGCCCGCTCGGGGACGTTCACCGAAGCGGCCGAGACCCTGGGGATTTCGCGCTCGGCGGTCGGCAAGGCGATCGCGCGGCTGGAAGAGCGGCTGGGCGTGCGGCTGTTCCATCGCACCACGCGGCGCATTTCGCTCACCGCCGATGGCCAGGCCTATTTCGCCTCCTGCGCCAGCGCGCTGGAAGACATTGCCTCGGCCGAGGCGTGCCTGGGCTCGGCCTCGCACCTGCCCGCGGGCCGCCTGCGCATCGACATGCCGTCCTCGTTCGGGCGGCTGATGATCCTGCCGGTGCTGCTGCGCATCTGTGCCGAACACCCCGAACTACAGCTCACCCTGACCTTCACCGACCACTTCGTGGACCCGGTGGAGGAAGGGATCGACCTGCTGATCCGCTTCGGTGGGCTGGACCAGGCCCAGCACCTCGTCGCGCGGCGGCTGGGCACGCAGCAGCTGATCACGTGTGCGTCGCCGGACTACCTGGACAGGCACGGCACGCCCGGCACCGTGGACGCCCTGCATGCCCATCGCAGCATTGTCGGCTATCGGTATGGCCAGCCGGTGGCGTGGCGGATCGGCGAGGACGCTGCGCAGGCGCGCTTCATCCCCAGCGGCACCCACCAGCTCAATGATGGCGATGCGGTGATCGAGGCCGCCATCGCCGGCCTGGGCATCTGCCAGATGCCGCATTTCCTGGTCAAACGTCACCTGCAGGCGGGGGCATTGCAGCAGGTGCTGGGCCATTGCATGCAGCACCATGTCGAGATCCACGCCCTATGGCCGCAGACCCGGCACCTGCGACCGAAGGTGCGGTTTGTGGTGGATGCGCTGGCGACACTGGCCGATGCCGGTGCGTTTGACTGAGCCAGGCGGGCCACCGGGCCTGGCTGCAGCAGCACGCCGACGGCGGCCGTTCCTTCGCCTTGGCGGTCGTCGAAAAGCCCAGTCCCGTCGGTCCGCCACGCAAGGCCGGGGGCGGCATCCACATCTGCCCGGGCTTCCGCTGCAACCCCTGCACCGGCATGCGGCCTGGTGCAGTAGCCAGTTGCTGGCCTGGGGATTTTCCAACGGCGCGCGCGTGGCGCGCCGTTGGCCGCCTGCTACAAGCGGGCCTTGAGCCCCATCTGCGCCGAGACGCTGCGGTAGGCGTTGTCGTCGCGCTGCAGGCCCAGGTCAGCCCATGCCGACCAGCGCGTCCCCAGTTGCAACATCGCGCCGCCGCGCAGTTCATAGCGGTTCTTCGGCACGGCGCCCTCGATCCGGGTGTCGTCCATCCAGACGCTGTTGCGGCTCGAGTCGCGCAGCCAGTGGGCGGACACGAATGGCTGCACGTGCCGATCTTCATTGCGCACATCGCCCATCACCCGCACGCCCAGCCGCGATGACAGCCCGCCCGCCGCCCCCGTCGCGACCTGCGTGCCATTGCGTTCAACCAGGCGCTCGGCACGGTAGTCGGTATAGGTCAGCTGCAGTTGCGGCTGCACCAGCAGCATGGCCGAATCGCGCAGGCGAAGCTTCCAGGCGTAGCCGGCCTCCAGTGATGCGGCGTGCGTGCGTRCATCCTGGCGTTCCTTGCCCAGGCCGATGCCCTGCACGGTGGTGCGGTAGCGGCCGTGTTGCAGCCAGCTGTCGAGATAAGCACCCTCCTCGACGTCCGGGCGCTGCATCCAGGTGGCATAGATGCCCAGCGCCGCGCCCTTGACGGTGCCGGTAGCGCTGTACCCGCTCAGGTGCGAGCGGACATCGGTGGAGGCCTGGCCGGCAGCCAGCAGCACGCCGGCGCGGCCCTGGCTGGTACCGCCCCAGTGCAGCATGTCCAGGCCGCTCATCACGGTGGACGCGCGGCCCTTCAGCGCGAGCTGACCGGCCATGTCCTGCCGGGTCTGGGTGCTGGTCACCCGCAGCCAGCCGGCGTCGCGCGCATCGCCCGGGGCATACGCACCCTCGCGGTCATGCAGGCGGTGCTGGAACATCGACACGGCAGCGGCCTGATTGGCAAGATAGGCGCCGGCTTCGGGACGCAGGATCTGCGGCGGGCGAGGGCGGTCGCAGCTGTCCTCGTTGTCCACCTCGCACGGATCCGGCGGCAGCACACAGCCCGGGCCGTCGCGATCGGTCGCGCACGGGTCCGGCGGGACGACGCCGCAGCCGGGGCCGGTGGGGTCGCTGTCGCACGGGTCTGGCGGGGCCACGCAACCGGGGCCATCGGGATCGGCGTCGCACGGATCCGGTGACGTCGGCGCCAGTTCCGAGCGCAGGTACCAGCCGCCGTCGCCGGGGGTGTTCACCCCGCCCTTGTGCAGGAAGTAGTCGTACTGCCCGGCCACCGCACGACCGTTCAACCGGTACACGGCATCGGAGGCGCCATCGACCTGGATCAGCTGGATGCCGTTGACCGTCTGCCCGCCGAGCCCGCGCACGTTGTTGACCTGGACACTGGCCGTGCCGCGGGTATCGCCGCGCACGTGCAGTGTGTCGATCAGTGAATCATCAGCGCCCAGGGCGCCATTGAAGACCAGCAGCGCGTTGTCTGCGATGAAATCGCCCTCCACGGTGAGCCGGTTGAAGCGCGTGGCGCCGGCGGTGGACAGGGCCAGGGTGCTGTCGCGCAGATCCAGCTGGCGCACGCTGGAATCGCCCGTGAGGGTCCAGCGGCTGTCGTTGGACAAGGAGACCTGGTTGACCACGCTGCTGGCGCCCTGCCAATGCGAGCGCCCGTTGAGTTTCACGCGGATGTCGGCCACCACCGGCACGCCGGCGGCGATGTCGTCCGGGGTGATCACGATGTCGCCCCGTGCGTAGACATCCTGGTCCAGGGTGACGTCGAAGGGACCGGCGAACGCAGCATCCACGTGCATCAGTGTGCCGCTGCCGCCGATCAGCCGGGCGCCGTTGCGTGCCGCCACATGACGCGCCGCACGCACCCAGAACGTGGCGGCCTGCGCGCTGCTCAGCGAGCCGCCATCGATGTCCAGGCTGCCATTGGCATTGACCACCGCCGCCGCCGCGTCCAGCCCGGCAGTGCTGACGTGCGTATTGGAAAGGGTCATCTCCCCGGCGCCACCGCTCAGCACGCCATAGCCTTTGTCGCCGGTAGTGGCGATGACGCTGTCACGCAGCCCGATGGTGCCGCCCAGCCGCGCCACGGCACCGATGCCGCCAAACCCGGTGGTGCGCACATCGACGCGTTCGGCCTGGAACGTCGGTCGTGCGCCGCCCGTATCCATCGAGGCATACAGACCATGCGCCGACGCGCCTGCCGTGCTCACCCGCACTCCCTCCAGGGTCACCGCACCGGCGCGGTTGTCGATGGCCACACCCTGGTCGGTCTCGGTGATGATGCTGCCGCCCCGCATGCTCAACGAGGAAGCACCGGGCAGCCAGATGCCGGTGCCGACGTAGCCGGTGGTGTGGATATCGACATCGGTCAGGCGCACCTCGTTGCCGCGGCCGTTGATGTTCAGCCCATAGTGTCCTACATCGATCTGCGTACCGATGATGTCCACCTGGTTGTCATTCCACAGGAACACGCCGCTGCCGCGCTCGTCGTCGGCTTGCAGCACGCCGCCTTCGATCCGCAGCGTGCCGCTACTCAGCTCCACTGCCCCGGAGGCGGTGCCCGCGACCCGGATATGGGTGTCGATCAGGGTCACCGTGCCGCTGCCCGTCACGCCCTTTGCGAAGTCGGCGCCGGTCTCGATGGTGCTGTTGGACAGTGTCAACATGGCCCCGGTGTATACCGTCGCGCCGGTACTGCCATTGCCGTAGGTGGTGATGGCAAGTCCGTCGCCGTCGATGCGTCCGCCGTTCTCCGCGAACAGGCCATGGGCGTTGTGGCTGGTGGTGCCGATGACGGTGTCGCGCAGGGTCACGGTGGCATTGGATGCCGACACCGCGTGCGACTGGTCGCCGGTGGTATGGATGCTGCCGCCGCTTACCTCGGCGACCGCGCCGTTGCTGGCGGCGATGCCGTTGGAGACACGGCCGCTGGTATCGAGCGCCGCATCGCGCAGCAGCAACGTGCCGCCGTCGACTTGCGCGGCATGGGCGCGTACACCGCCGGTGGAGAGAGTCACGCCTTGGCCGGTGGCGTCGGTGAGCAGTTCGATGCGGCCGCCAGTGGCGATCGACAGGCCGGCGCTGTAATCGCCACCGGTGGTGAGGGTGCCACCGGTGAGCGTCACCGTGCCGTCGCTTTCGGCGCGCAGGCCGGCGGTGTTGCTGCCCGTGGCGCTGATGGTCACCGGGCCGTCGGCACGGATGCTGCCAGCGTTGAGCGCATGGAAGACGTAGCCTGCCGCCGCATCGTCGGTAGTCGCATAGGCGCCCGGCGCGGCCACTTGCTGGGTGCCGTCGGCGATGATCGGACCGGCGCTCTGGGCCCAGGCGGCCGAGGCGCTGCACGCCAGCGACGCGGAAATGGCAAGAGCGAGCAGGTGCAGGCGCTGTGGGGCGCGTGAAACGGCAGAAGTCATCGGAGGGCCATCAGTGCAGGAGGCCGCGACTGTAGGGGGATGCCTACGAGCGATATATGCAATTAATTGCAAATGCGGCTAACGCTAGCTGGCGCCTATTTGCGACACACCTTGTCGCGTCCCGCCCCCCATCGGTCCCTGTTGCGCCCGGCGCGGCTACCACGTGGACCGGAGGCCCATCTGCACCGAAACGCTGCGAT
>NZ_JBFULO010000138.1:0-9039 GCF_054049855.1 Stenotrophomonas sp. P5_B8
GTCTCGGCCAGCGTGGTCAACAGCACCCTGACCATGGCCGCRCTGGCACTGCGCGCGGCCGACGCCATCGAGCGTGCCGCATGAAGACGATGCTGCTCATCGCGCTGGCCATGCTGACAGGCGTCAGCCAAACCGCACGCGCCGACGAGACCCTGGAACGCGGCCGCTACCTGTCCGTCGCCGCCGACTGCGTGGCCTGCCATACCAGCCCGAAGCAGGGAAAGCCGTACGCAGGTGGCTACGCCATCGCTTCGCCACTGGGCGAAATCTGGGCCAGCAACATCACCCCGTCCAAGACCCATGGCATCGGCACCTACAGCGAGCGTGATTTCGCCAAAGCGGTCCGCGAGGGCGTGCGCAAGGACGGCGCCCATCTGTATCCGGCCATGCCCTACACCTCGTACGCCAAGCTCACCGACGAGGACATCCACGCGCTGTATGTCTACTTCATGCAAGGCGTGGCACCGGTGAACGAGGCGGCGCATCGCACCGAGCTGCCGTTCCCCTTCAGTGTGCGCACGTCCATGGCGGTGTGGAACCTGCTGTTCCTGGACAAGACGCCCTTCAAACCCGATCCGGGCAAGGATGCGCAGTGGAATCGCGGCGCCTATCTGGTGGAAGGCCTGGCGCACTGTTCCAGCTGCCACAGCCCGCGCGGCCTGATGATGCAGGAAGTGGGCGGCAAGGCCTTCGCCGGCGGTTCGCTGGGTGACTGGTATGCGCCCAATATCACCTCCGACCCGATCAGCGGTATCGGCGGCTGGACCGATGAGGAGCTGGCACGCTATCTCAAAACCGGCCGCGTGGCCGGCAAGGCGCAGGCGGGCGGCGGCATGGCCGAGGCCGTGAGCAACAGCCTGTCCAAACTACAGGACCAGGACATCAGCGCCATCGTGGCCTACCTGCGCACCGTACCGCCCGTGGTCGACAAGGACGCCACCCGCGCTGCCTTCGCCTGGGGCGATGCCGCCAAGGCACCGGGCGAGCAACCGGTGCGTGGCACCGATGCCCCCCTGGCCTCCGGGCCGGTGCTGTACTCGGGCTTGTGCGCTAGCTGCCATGGTTCGCGCGGGGAGGGCAGCAAGGATGGGGTTTACCCCTCGTTGGTGCACAACACCACCGTGGGCATGACCCGTCCGCAGAACCTGGTGGCGACCATCATCGGCGGCATCGACCGCGACGTGAATGGCGAGCACGCCTTGATGCCGCATTTCTCCCAAGGCTCCTACGTACAGGCCCTGAGCGATGACGACATCGCCGCGGTCGCGACCTACGTGCGTACCCAGTTCGGGCCGGGTGACCAGGTCACCGCAGCGCAGGTCGCGCTCATCCGCGCCGGGGGCGAAAAGCCGCTGCTGGCCAAGATCGGGCGGCTGTGGCTACCGCTGCTCATCCTGGGCGCAGTGGTACTGGTGGGCGTGCTCCTGCTGGTGCGCCGCGCTTGGCGCACGCGCAGGAACCGGAGGGCCGCGGCATGAAGCGCACCTCCTTGATGATCTGTGCAGGGCTCGTGGCCTTGACCGCAAGCCTGCCCGCCTGGGCCGCCGACGCCGATGCGCCCAAGCCCAAGACGGTGGACACCATCACCCAGACCCCATTGAGCGCGGACTGGGCGGCCCGACTGTGGCTGCAGGACCGGGGCATCACCCCGAGCGCACGCATCGTCATCGCCAGCGGCGTCAACAGCGCCGGCTACAAGGGCAAGGGCTGGTCCACGGCCGAGCACATCGACCTGGGCGCGATGATCGACACCGGCAAAGCGTTCGGCTTCGACGGCACGCTGCGGGTAGTGTCCTCCGACCGCTTCGGCAATGCGGTCAATGAGCGCTCCACGGGGTCCTACATCCAGAACCAGGCCTTCTACGGGCAGGGCCAGAACCTGCGTTTCAACGAGTTGTCCTACGAACGCCTGCTGCTGGACAAGCGGCTGAGCCTCAAGGGCGGCTTCTACTCGATGGGCAATGACTTCGGCGGCCTGCCGTATACCTGCAACTTCAACAACAATGGTCAATGCGGGCATCCGCTGGGCCCGATCTACAGTTCCGGCTGGCTGGACAATCCGACCGGCCAGTGGGGCCTGCGGGTGAAGTGGAACGACCCGTCAGGCTGGTATGCACAGACCGGCATCTATGACGTCGTGCCGACGCGCAAGCAGGCCGGCAGCGGCTTCCGCGTTTCCGACCGCGGCAAGACCGGCCTGTTCCTGCCCGTCGAGGTGGGCTACAGCCACGGCAAGACCGGCTACGACTACGGCGGCACCTACAAGGTCGGTTATTACCTGGACACCTCCAATGCGGATGACATCGGCGATCCCCCCGCGCCACGGGCGTCGCATCGCAGTGGCTCCTACGTGCAGGTCGCGCAGCGCGTGTTGAAGCCGGAGGGCGACACCGTGCGTGGCCTGTCGGTGTTCGGCGTAGCCACCCGCGCCGACGCGAAGACCGGCCTCATGCGTTACGCGTGGGAAGCCGGCGTGAGCTGGCGCGGCGTGGTGGCATCGCGGGAAGACGACGTGCTGAGCCTGGCCTGGAACCGGCTGGACATCTCCGACCGGCTTGCGCGGTACCAGCAGGTGACCGGCAAGGACGTGCAGAGCAACGAGCAGTTCGTCGAGCTGAACTATGGCGTGCAGGTCACGCGGTGGTTGATCCTGCGGCCGTCGGTGCAGTACGTGGCGCGGCCCGGTGCATATGACAGCCGTCCGGACAGCTGGGTGTTCACGCTGCAGGCGCAGGCAACGCTTTGAGCCGGTCGGTACAGGCCACCGCCTGCCGGTAAGGGTCTGGACGTCCATGTCACGGCAGGCCGGTGCACCGGCCTGCCGTTTTCGTGTGCACAGCCGCCCCCCGCGCGGGGCAGGGCAGGGGGCGGACATCGGGTCACCCGCATACGTCCGTGAACAACCGCGCGAAGTTGCCGCCCAGTATCTTCTCGATGCGCGCGTCACGAYGCCCACGCCGGGACAGCAGGAGCGCAATGCGGTCGAAGCGATCGGGTTGATTGAGGTCGGGCAGGAAATTGACTACCTCAGCGCTCTCTCCCGGCGCGGCGATGCCACGCTTGACGCGCTCCTCGACAAATGCGCGGAAGGCCTTGCGGTACTCAGGGGTCAGATCGATCGCCGGGATGATGCCGTCCGAACCCAGGCTGACGTGCTCTTCGCCGCAGACATTGATCGCGTGCTCGATATGGCGGATCAGATCCGCCGCCGTCGGTTGTCCCTCCTTGCGCAGGAAGGGCATCAGGTAGATGCCCGCCACGCCGCCACGGCCGGCGAGCAGGCGCAGCTCCTCGTCGCTTTTGTTGCGCGGACGGTCGACGAGGGCGGCGCAGCCGGTGTGGCTGATGGTGACCGGACCCCTGGACGCGGCGATCGCCTCCAGTGCGGTGCGCTGGCCGCTATGTGAGAGATCGATCAAGGCACGACCGGCATCGAGCCGCTCGATCAGCTCACGACCGAATTGGCTGAGCCCGGCATTGGCGGCCTCCAGGCAGCCGTCGCCGACCAGGTTGCGCCGGTTGTACGTCAGCTGGTAGATGCGCACGCCAAGACCGTAAAAGGTCTCGAAGCGTTCCAGGTCCTCGCCGAACGGCGTCGCATCCTGGAAGCCATAGATCAGGCCGAGCCGTCCGCTGTGCTTTGCGTTGGCAAGGTCCGCGCCGGTGCGCACCAGGCGCAGCGCATCGGCATGGCGCGCCAGTTCGCCGTTCCAGTAGGCAATGGCACGCATCGTCAGCGCATAGTCGTTGAGGTAACTGCCGACGCCACTGACCGTTACGTTGCAGGCGGTCAGTCCCGAGGCCCTTGCGTCGGCCAGCACGCGAGCGTCCAACGGTGCATATTCGGCCTCGGCCTGCGGGTCGAGCGGGCCACCGTTGAGGGTATCGATCACCGTGGCCTGAAGGTAGCCAGGCCACTGCGAGCGGGCGGCTGTTGCCGGCGCGGCGGCGCCTGCACGCGTCGGCAACAGCAGCGCGCCTGCGCTGCCGAGTGCGCAGGCACCAAGAAAGCGCCGTCGCGACGGTTCAATGGCAGGCGCCTCGCGCGTGGCGGCATCGATGGAGAGGCTCATTGGACCTGCACCGGCTTGCGCGGCTGGATACCGAGTGCCTGCTCGATCGCTGCCGGATCGAAGATCTTGCCACCCTTGAATACAAGCTCTACCTTGCGGATATCGCGCATGTCGTTGAGCGGATCGCCATCGATCAGCACCATGTCGGCCAGCTTGCCTGGCGCGATCACGCCGCGATCCTTGTCCACGCCCATGACCTGGGCCGGCGTCAGCGTCGCCAGGCGCAGCACTTCCGCATTGGGAATGCCGGCGCGGGCGTAGATCTCCAGCTCGGCGTGCAACAGGTAGCCGGCCAGCCCATCGGTGCCGGGCATCAGCGTGACGCCGCCATCATGGAGGGCCTTGACCATGCGCATCAACGCAGGGAATGCCTTRGCATAGGCTGCTTCCTGGCCCTTCGGCACCGGGAGCGGGTCGAAGCCGAAGTTGYGCTGCACCTGGGGCGGCAGCCGGGCGGCGATCGGACGCAGGCCTGGCGGTACCGGATCGTTGGGGTCGCCGGACAAATCCTCGAAGACGGCGAGGGTGGGATCCACAACAGTGTGGTGCGCTTTCAGGAACGCGATGAACTCGCGAACCTCCGGCTGGTCCGGCGTGTACTCGTAGGCATGCTCGCCGATCTCCGTCAGCCGCTTCATGTTGCGCGTCTCCTGCACCCGCGGATACATGAAATTGAGGAAGATGAAATTGATGTGCTGGATCTCGTCGGTGCCGCCCTCGACGAACTGTCGCGCCGATACGAAGGCCGGCACATGGCCGCTGACGCGCAGGCCGCGTGCGTGTGCATGGTCGGCGATCACCGGAAACAGCTCGGGCTTCAGCGAGGAATAGGTCTTGATCTGCACATAGCCATGGTCGGCATACCAGTCGACCGCCTTGCGGGCCTCCTCGGGTGTATTGACCAGCATCCTGGTCGGCCCGGCAAACGGTCCTGGCCCGTCAATGAAGCCGGCCATCGACACGCGCGGCCCGATCTCGGTGCCGGCATCGAACCGCATGACCCGCTCGATGAAGTTGTCGGTGTTGTTGGCCAGGTCGCGGCTGCTGGTGATGCCCGCGGCGATATCGAGAGGGCCATCGGCTTCGGCGTAGTGCTTGTGCACGTCCCACAGGCCCGGCAGCAGGAACCGTCCGTGCGCGTCGATGACCTCGGCGTTGGCGGGCGCGTCTATCCGTCCGTCGGCGGCCACCCGGATGATGCGCTCGCCGTCCACCAGCACGCTGGTGCCCGCCGTGGCGGTGAGATCGCGCGGGTCGAATACGCGCGCGTTGCGGATCAGCAGCGGCCCCTTCGGCTGGTGCGTAAGATCGCGCGCCAGCGTTGCCGACCATTCCGCATCGGCGCGCTCCTGGGCGGCGACGATCTGGGGCAGGCTGGCTTTGAGCGCCGCCGGCAGGATGGYGACCCAGCCCGATGCATAGGTGATCGCCGCCGTGCGACCATCGGCATGCAGCCATACCGAGGCGGGGGTGAAGCCCAGTCCGCTGATGCGGTAATGGGTCAGCTCGACGAGGCCAGCCTGGCTTTGGAGTTGCAGCGTGCCGACGCGTTCCACGCGCGCCTCACCCGATGGCAACAGCGCCAGGCGCTGCCCTGGCGCCTTCAGCAAGGCGCGGAGCAGCACGCCCTGGATCTCCGGCGGGGCCGAGATCGGCAGGAAGAAAGCGGGCGCGGTCAGCGCCCGGTCGCCTTGTTCGCTGGCATTTTTCCAGCGTGCCCGGCCGTCCCGCAGCGAGAACGTCTCGCTGACCTTGGCCTTGGTGTAGTTGTTGCCCTGGGCCTGGTAGTCGATCAACAGCCCGTTGCCGTCCAGGCGCCACTGCGCCTTTATGTCGTCCCCGCGGCCGCGGTCGTTGTAGCGGTACTCGACCTCTGTCCGGCCGGCAGCTGCGGCCTTGACGATTTGCTTGCCGGCGATATTGCCTTGCAGCAGCACGTGATCCTCGCGCGCCGCCGCCGCATTGGCGGTCACGCTGACGAACAGCAACAACAGGACAGCAAGCTTGTGCATGGGATTCCCTCGACGCAGGCACGGGTTGTGCCGACCGAGGCCGCAGGCTCGCAGTGCATCGGGCTGGCGGCGCCCGAGCCGGTGGGATCAGACGGCCGGGCCGTTCAATCCGGCCGGATCGGACGTCAACGCACGGCGCCGGAACGCGGTAGGGGTCAGGCCGGTCATGCGTTTGAAGACCGTATTGAAGGTCGACTTGCTGCCAAAGCCGCAGGCCAGGGCGATATCCAGAACGGAGCGCGGATCACCGGGATCGGCCAGGCAGTGCTCGGCATCGGCGATCCGGAAGCCGTTGACGAACTCGAAGAAATTCTGCCCAAGCTGCTGGTTCAATGCCTGGGAGATGTAGTTGGGCGACCAGCCGCTGCGTTCACTGAGCCGCCCCAGGTCGAGCTCACTATCACGGTGCAGGCCGTGCTGTCGCATCAGCGCGCCGAGGTCGGCGGCGATCTGCGCGCGTTCGGGCTCGCTCAGGCCCGAGCGCGCATAGCGAGCGGCGGGATCGGCCGATTCTGCCGGTGTCGCCTGTTCATCGAGCAAGTCTGCCGGCATCAGCACGCCGAGGCGCAGCCCGCCCCATGCGAGCAGGTAGGTGACCACCATCATGACCACGGCGAGTACCGCGCCGGGCCAGTGCCAGGTTCTGGCGCTGACTTCCACGCTGATCCGCTCGAGGCCCACGATAAGCCACAGCACGGCAATCACCGTGATCAGATGGCGAAGCCAGGCGATCCGCAGGCTCGCCTCATCGGCGGAAACCTCTTCGAGGCGGCGCGGCGCGTCACGCAGCCGCCAGGCGGAGAGGGCGAGGTAGGGCACCGTAATAGCCACCCAGGCATGGACGATCACCTGGAGCATTGCCGCACCCGGACCCGACGCGACGAGCGCCGGCCAGACCGCCAGCGCAAGCATGAAAACAGCGACCAGCGCGGACGGCAGAAAATGCCAGCCCGCCCAAGCCTTCGGTCGGGTGGCAACCCCGGGCAGCAGGCTCGACGCGTAGGCGTACAGCAGTGGACCGGTCAGATAGACCGGAACGACGTTGATCACCTGCAGCCAGGCAACGGCGGGGACCGGCAGCCACGCCTGCCAGCCAGTGAGCACGGCACTGGCGAACATCGACAGACCCAGCGTCCCGAAGAACGCAGCGAGCAGGTGACTGGTGCGGGTACCGGCACGGAGCGCCAGCGCCATCGTCAGTGCCGTGATCCCGACCGTTATCGACTGTGCGGCGAACGCCAGGGTGGTGAGCGGGGTCATTGGCGGATGTGCCTCATGCCAGGACGAAAATGGCGACGACAGCAACGGGCGATGTCGACCGAGCTGCACCTTGACACAGTCCGCAGGCGCAGGGGCCGACGTTCGTATCGGCTGTCAGCCGTCGTGCCGTTCATTTTCCAGCATCAATGGCCGCGCCATGTCTTTGATCCACGTCCCCAGGATGTAGAAGAGGGGGAGGGTGCTGAGCGCGCCGAGCAACAGCAGCACGCGCGCATTGTCGAGCAGTCGGCGCGGGTCGCACTCGAGCGGGCCACTGTTGCCCTTGCCCATCCGCACACAGCCGTGCTCCGGATAGGCCATGGCATGGGCGCCCCAGGCAAACAGCGCGGCAAGCAGCGCGAACAGCAGCATCACGCCGACCTCGGTATCGCGTTTACCCAGACGCTCCCAGCGCTGCGCCAGCCGTAGGTTCAACATGCTTCAACATCCCTGTTCATACCAACCCCAACGAAGAACGGCGCACAGTATCGCGCAGACCTGTCGGGCAGGCGCGGCATCGGCACACACGGGAGGCGATTCCCCCCGGAGTATAGTGACCCCATCCTCACCACAAGGATCGACGCGATGCAGAAGGGCTCGGATCTACTGGTCAAGGCGCTGGAGAACGAAGGCGTAGACCGCATCTTTGGCGTACCGGGCGAGGAGAACCTGGATTTTCTGGAATCGCTCCGGAACTCGGGCATCGAACTGGTCCTCACCCGCCACGAGCAGGCGGCCGCCTTCATGGCCGCCACCCACGGCCGGCTCACCGGCAGGCCCGGCGTATGCCTGGCCACGCTCGGTCCGGGCGCACTGAATTTCTCCACCGGTGCGGCGTATGCCCATCTGGGCGCGTGGCCGATGATTCTCATCACCGGCCAGAAGGCGGTGATGAGCGCCAAGCAGGCCCGCTTCCAGATCGTGGATATCGTGGCGTCGATGAAGCCGCTCACGAAAATGACACGCCAGATCGTCAGCCCGGCGGCCATTCCCGCGATGGTGCGTGATGCCTTCCGCGTGGCGATGGAAGAACGCCCCGGGCCGGTGCACCTGGAGCTGCCGGAGGATGTCGCGGGCGAGGAAGTGGAGGATGTTCCGGTCATTCCGGTCCACCCGCTGGATCGTCCCCTCGCGCCGCCTGCCGCACTGGACCGGGCAGAAGCGGCCATCCTCGCGGCCAAACGGCCGCTGGTGATGATCGGCGCAGCCGCAAGCCGGCCATGGCTCACCGAGGCGCTGTCCGCATTCGTGGCGCGCACGCGCCTGCCGTTTTTCAACACGCAGATGGGCAAGGGCGCCGTCACCGGCGGCTCCAACCTGTACATGGGAACGGCCGCACTCTCCGAGGGCGACTATGTGCACGAGGCCATTGCCCGCGCCGACCTGATCATCGCCATCGGCCATGACACCGTCGAAAAGCCGCCGTTCCTGATGAAGAGCAGCGGCGGGCCGAAGGTGATCCATGTCAGCTTCCAGTCCGCCACGGTCGAGCAGGTCTACCACCCCGATATCGAGGTGCTGGGYGATATCGGCGCCTCGGTTGACGCCCTGGCCGGGCGGCTCGAAGGCCGCCTGTCCGCCGACGAGGGCATGATCGACCTGCGCCAGAAGATCCTCGCCCGGCTCAACGACCGCGCGGAGGAGGACCGCTTCCCGGTCACGCCGCAACGGCTGGTGCATGACGTGCGCCAGGC
>NZ_JBFULO010000139.1:0-8918 GCF_054049855.1 Stenotrophomonas sp. P5_B8
GCCGGCCAGCGGCCGGCCCCGATCAGGAGCAGCCGGCCAGCGGCCGGCACTACCGTTGGTGCGTGCCGGGGGTGGCCGGGTGGGGTATCACCACTTGAACAGCACCAGGCTGATCGCCAGGCTGCCCATGCCCGCCACCAGCCCGTAAACCGTTTCGTGCCCCTTGGCGTAGCGCTTGGCCGCCGGCAGCAGTTCGTCCAGGGCCAGGAACACCATCACCCCGGAAATCAGCCCGAACACCCAGCCGAAGGTGGCGTGGTTGAGCACGCCCGACAGCGCGAAATAGCCGATCACGGCCCCGACCGGCTCGGCCAGGCCGGACAACAGGCTTGCACCGACCGCGTACCCTTTGTTCTGCGTGGCGAAGTACACCGGCACCGCGATCGCGATGCCTTCGGGAATGTTGTGGATGGCGATGGCGAAGGCCAGCGGCATGCCCACCGACGGGCTCTCCAGCGTGGCGAAGAAGGTGGCCAGGCCCTCGGGGAAGTTGTGTGCGGTGATCGCGATCGCGGTCAGCATCCCGACCCGTTTGATGTAGGCCTTGTTGTTGTCGCGGAACAGCGGGTCCTGCTTGTCCAGGCTCTCGTGCGGGTTGGGGATCAGGTGGTCGATGACCACGATCAGCAGCACCCCGGCCAGGAACGCCGCCGTGCCGTAGGCAAACCCGAGGCGCGCATCGTAGGCCTGGGTGAACGAGTCGATCGCCTTGTTGAGGATCTCGGTGAGCGACACGAACACCATCGCCCCGCCGGCGAAGGCCAGCCCGAACGCCAGCAGGCGCGGGTTCGGGCGGCGCGAGAACACCACCATCAAGCTGCCGATGCCGGTTGCCAGGCCGGCGGCCAAGGTCACGGCGAGGGCCACCCATACGTGTTCAGACGAAATGTCGAGCATGCGCCGCAGCGTCCTTGTAGAAGTGCAACGCGCCCCGGGCGGGGCGCGTGAAGGAGAGGCTTGCGGCGGCTGGCCTCATAGGACGACGGCGCTCAGCCGCCGCGGCGGAGCCGCTCTTCCACCGCGAAGCACTCGTCCGGCTTGGGCTGCGGCGGGTTGAAGCTGACCGGCACCTGGATCGTGGTCGACACGGTCTGGCCGTTGCGCGTGGCCGCCTTGAACTCCCAGCCTTCGACCGCCTTCCTGGCCAGCTCGTCCAGTTGGGCATTGCCGCTGCCGGTTACCTGCGCCACCTGGCCGGGCTTGCCGTTGGCGGCGATCACCACCTTGAAGGTGCTGGTGCCGCCGATGCCCTGGCAGGCCAGTTCGATCGGGTACTGCGGCGGCGGGGTCTTCACCGCGGCCACGTCGGTGGGCGCGGCGACCGGTGCGGCCGGGGTGGCCGGCTTGTTGCAGCCGGCCAGGCTGACGAGGGCGAGGCTGGACAACACGAGGCACTGCAGTTTCATGGAATCACTCCGTCAGGCTCGAGGCCTTGGCTGCGCAGATGAAGTCGTTTTCGCTCAGGCCGCCCACATCGTGGGTGGAGAAGCGCACCACGGCCCGGTCGTAATGCACGCCCAGGTCGGGGTGGTGGTCTTCGCGATGGGCCACCCAGGCCAGCGCGTTCACGAACGCCATGGTCCCGTGGTAATTGTCGAAGCGGAACGTGCGGGTAAGCGCCTGGCCCTGCTCGGCCACTGCCCAGCCGGGAATCTGCGCCAGCAGTTCGGCCACCCGGGCCTCGCCCAGCTTGTGGTCGCTGCCCTTGCGCGGCACGCAATGCGCCTGCGCCAGCGGAATCAGGTCGGCCATGAAATCCTCCACTCCCTTTCGTGTTGCAAGATGCCTGAACGATGCGCCGGACGGTGTATAAACCGAATGAGCGCATAACATGTAAGTGGCTAGAATAGCCCGATGATCCAGATATCCGACACTGCCCAGACCTATTTCCGCAAGCTGATCGAGCGTGAGGCCGTGCCCGGCATGGGCGTGCGCCTGAGCGCCGTCGATGCTGGCACCCCGCGTGCCGACGCCCGCCTGGAGTTCGCCGAGCCCACCGACCTGATGGGCGATGAGTGGGCGGTGGACTGCGATGGCTTCACCCTGTACGTCGATGCCACCAGCGTGGGCTGGCTGGACGGTGCCGACATCGACATCGTCAGCAACGCCACTGGTGGCCAGCAGCTGACCATCAAGGCCCCCAAGATCAAGGGCGAAGCCCCCACCGACGCGTCCTCGCTGGTCGAGCGCGTGCGCTGGGTGGTGGAGAACGAAGTCAATCCGCAGCTGGCCTCCCACGGCGGCAAGGTCGCGGTGCAGGAAGTATCCGCCGATGGCGTGGTGCTGCTGCGCTTCGGCGGCGGTTGCCAGGGCTGCGGCATGGCCGATGTGACCCTCAAGCAGGGCATCGAGAAGACCTTGATGGGACGAGTGCCTGGGATTACCGCGGTGCGCGACGCGACCGACCACGAGAGTGGCAACGCGCCGTACATTCCGCGCGGCACGGCCGCCTGATTCCGCTGCGTGCCACTGCGCCGGGCTGACGACATCCTCGAGTGGCTGCTGGCACGCCAGCCGGACAACCGCATCCTCGAAAAAACCACGGGCCTGCCGTATGGGTGGGGCCTGTGGCTGCGTGCGCTCACCCCGCTGCCGCGGCCGTTCCGTGCCAGTGAGGTTATCGCCGAGCTGATCCAGCGGCCATTGCCGGTGTCCAGCGGCCGTCTGCCGCAGCTGGGTTTCCTGCAGTCAATCCGACGCCTGCTGTGGCAGGGCTGGGACCCGGCGCCGCGCGACCAGCGCTGGATGCGCTGGAGTTCGGCCAGCATCAGCCTCCTGTTGCATGTGCTGTTTGCCGTGCTGCTGCTGTGGGTTGCGCTGATCCGGCCGCCGGTGGAGCCCGAGCAGGGTGGCGAGAGTGGCCGCGTGCAGGTGGCCCTGGTGGGGCGTGGCACGCCGCAGGAAGAGGGCGGTGGCGAAGCGACGCCGGATGCGGCAGCACGTGCCCCGAGCAATGCACCGGCCAGCGAACCGGRCGCAGCGGCCAGCAGCCCGCGGGCGTCGGCGTCTGCATCGGCCCCGCAGCCGAGTGCCGAGCCCACGCCACCCGAGGTGCCGCAACCGACGCCGCCCAGCCCGGTGACGCCGCCGGTCGAGCAGCCGGTGCAGGCCACCGAAGTTGCGCAGGCGACCACGGATTTTGTCGTGCCGCCCACCAGCGTGGTGCGCACCGAGGTGCGGGTGACGCCACGTGAGCCGCAGGACATCGCCGTGCGCGAGCGCACCGTCACTACCGTCGAGGCGCCGACCCCGCGCGCCAGCGTGGCGGTGCCGCGGCCGGCCGAACCCCAGCTGCGCACGCCGGAGCCCACGGTGCGCGAGCGCCAGGTCAGCGTGGTCGGGGCGCCTGCGACCACGGTGCGCGTGCCCGGTCCACGCGTGGAGGCCACGCTGCCCCAGCGCGAGGTGCAGGTGCGCGAACGCGAGGTCCAGCCTGTCACGGCGCCATCGGTGACGATGGCGACGGTGCCGCAACGGGACGTCACCGTGAGCGGCAGGTCGACCGAGGTTGCAGTGCGCGAACGCAGCGTGCCCACGCCAGCCGCGCGGCCGGCACCGGCGTCGACCAGCACCGCGCCGCGCACGGCGAGCGCGACGTCCACCGCGACGGCGACCACGCCGAGCACCAGCAGCAGCCCCTCGACCGCGCGCGCCAGCACCCAGCCCGCCGCGAAGCCGGCGGCGAACCCGGGCAACTGGGCCACGCCGACGCGCGGCGACGATTGGGGCGCGGCCAACCATCCGCAGGATCGCGATCTCGACGGCCGCGCCGTCGCCGATACCGGCAGCCACGGCGACAGCCTGTTCAAGGCCGACGGCAGCGTGCGCGTGCCTGGCCAGGACGGCAAGGGCACCACCGAGCGCGGCGCACCGGGCGGTGACAAGGACGGCTGGACCAAGGAGCGCATCGCCCAGTCCGGCACCTGGCTCAAGCGCCCGCCGTACGACTACACCCCGACGTCGTTCGACAAGTACTGGGCGCCCAACGAATCGCTGCTGGCCGAATGGGTTCGCAAGGGCATCAAGGCCGTGGAGATTCCGATCCCGGGCACCAGCTCGTCGATCTCCTGCGTCGTCTCGATCCTGCAGTTCGGCGGCGGCTGCGGCCTGAGCGATCCGAACATGCAGGACCAGCCGGCGATCGCGCGTCCGCCGCCGGACATCCCGTTCAAGAAAGAGCTGCAGGAAGACAACGGCAGCCGCTGAGGCCCCGCCGCATCGGCGGGGGTAGCGCCACGCCATGCGTGGCTGCCCTCCGGTCAGGCGTTCCGACCCCCGGGTAGAGCCACGCCATGCGTGGCTGCCCTCCGGTCAGGCGTTCCGACCCCGGGTAGAGCCACGCCATGCGTGGCTGCTCTCCGGTCAGGCGTTCCGACCCCCGGGTAGAGCCACGCCATGCGTGCCTGCTCTACCGGTCCAGCGTTTATGGCACCTGCCAGCCACGCATGGCGTGGCTCTACCGGTCCGGCGTCATGGCACCTGCGAGCCGCGCATGGCGTGGCGCCGTCTATCGCGCGGGACGTTATGGCTCCTGTTCCGCGTCCGCATCCACACTTACGTCGGCATCCTGCAACGCCACGAACGCCCAGAACGGCACGTTGGTTTCGCCCCAACTGCGGCTGGCCTCGTCGAGCACGTCCAGCAGGGTGTCGAAGTCGGCACCGGCCTGCGCACGCAGCGCGTCGGCGTCGTTGAAGAACAGGGCATAGCCGTTGGCGGGCAGCCAGGCCAGGTCGCGCAGGTTGTCGCTCAGTGCATCCCAGTTGCCGCCGAAGCCGGTGGGGAAGTCCAGTCGCCCGGCCAGCCGCGTCAACAGCATCCGCTTGTCCTGGCAGCCGTCCAGGTCGATCTGCACCACGCGCAGGCCGGCATCGCGCATCGCGGCCGACAACGGGCCCACATCGCCATTGCCGATCGCATACACGCCGGCATTGTTGATGTCGTGCAGGCCCAACTCGAATCCATCATGGTTCATTGCCAGCTCCCGGCCGGTGGAACATCGAAACTGCGAAAGGTCTCGTAGTGGTCGTCGCTGTAGAACCAGCCGGTCGGCGGATTGCCGCCGGTGACGATGCGACGCGCACCGCGGTTGCCGGCACCGGGGGTGTCGACGGTGTACTCGTGGTAATAGCCGCGCGGCCGCTCTGGCAGGCGCTGTTCGCGGTTGCCGAACACGCTGCCGTCCTGCCGATGCGGGAACGGTCCGCCCTGCTGGATCAGTGCGATGGTGCGGCGTGCCTCGGGCGGGAGGAACGGCGGCAACGGATCGTGCTTCACCCCCTGCGTCCCGGTAGCGAGTGGTGCGTTCGGTGCCGCCGGCTGGGTCAGCGATGGAGCGAACTGTGGCGCCGGGGGACGCTGCGCGAATTTGATCGTGGCCAGGCCGCCGATCAGCAGCGCGATGGCGACCAGCAACAGCAAGGGCTTGCGCATGGGCAGGGTGGGGCAGGGAAGGTGGCCACTACTGTACCGTCAACCGTGCGCCGGGCGATGAGGCGCAGCCGAACAACGACCCATCCACGCCACGCTGCCGTCACCGTTGCGTAACATGGTGTGCAGAGGTTGCATGCGCGAGCCCAGATTTCCTTTACATGGGCCTTGGTAAGCTTGCCGTCCATCCCCATCATCGTCAGCGCAACGCCCGGTCTTTGCCGGGTGAGTGAGCTACCAGGAGATCCACATGGCCTATACCCTCCCCAAGCTGTCCTACGCCTACGACGCACTCGAGCCGCATATCGACGCGGCCACGATGGAAATCCATCACACCAAGCATCACCAGACCTATATCAACAACGTCAACGCGGCACTGGAAGGCACCGAATACGCCGACCTGCCGATCGAAGAACTGGTCAAGAAGACCAAGTCGCTGCCGGAAAACCTGCAGGGCCCGGTGCGCAACAACGGTGGCGGCCACGCCAACCACAGCCTGTTCTGGACCGTGATGTCGCCCAACGGCGGCGGCGCACCGGTCGGCGAAGTGGGCAAGGCCATCGAGTCGCAGCTGGGTGGCTTCGAGAAGTTCAAGGAAGCCTTCACCAAGGCCGCACTGACCCGCTTCGGCAGCGGCTGGGCTTGGCTGAGCGTCACCCCGGACAAGAAGGTGGTGGTGGAAAGCAGCGCCAACCAGGACAGYCCGCTGATGGACGGCAACACGCCGATCCTGGCGCTGGACGTGTGGGAGCACGCCTACTACCTGAAGTACCAGAACCGTCGCCCGGAAYACATCGGCGCGTTCTTCAACGTGGTCGACTGGAACGAAGTCGAACGTCGTTACCAGGCCGCGATCGCCTGAGCGATCCAGCACGGTAGATGACAAAACGGCCAGGCAGCGATGCCTGGCCGTTTTCGTTGCGGCACCGCGCCGTGGATCAGGGGGCGCTGACCGGCACCGGTGACTGCAGCCGCAGCGTGGCCATCACCCCCAGCCGCAGGGCGCCCTTGTCGGCATCGCTGCCTTCGCTGGCCGGCAGCTTCAGCGCCTGCTGGCCGATGCCCTCGAAGTGCTTGACCTGGAACAGCACGTCCAGCCCGTGGCCGCGCGCGCTGCCGGCCGCCGACGGCGGGTCGACCCGTTCGCCGGGATTGCGGCGCGCCGGCTGGAAACCTGGCGAGCTGCGCACCAGTTCGGCGGTGTCGGCCGAGAAATCGCCGGCGATCAGCGAGGGCAGGCCTTCGGCGGTGGCGCCGATCCAGGTCATCAGGTCGCTGGTCTGGTGGCGGCGCACCAGCGGCTCGTCCGGGTCAGGGCGCAACCGCGCGACATAGATGTTGATGAGTTCTTCCTGCAGCTTCACCCGCAGCATGCCGGCGGCACTGAACTGGCCCGGCGGATGCAGCAGGGTGACGCCGTCTTCGCTGACCGGCAGCCGGGTCAGCATCGCGCTGCCATGGCGCAGTGCCTGGCTGGGCGGATCGGCGGTGACGAAATCGCAGCTGTAGCGCAGCCGCGAGGCCAGCCAGCAGGCCGGGTTGCGGCCCTGGGTCTGCAGCACGCGCTGCACCGCGATCACGTCCGGCTGCAGCGCGTCGAGCATCTGCAGCACCTGGTCGCGGCGCTGCTCCCATTGGCCCTCGCCCAGGGTGGGCAGTTCCAGGGTGGCCACCTTGAGCAGACGCGGTGCGTCCTCGGACTGGCGCGCATGCGCCTGCGCGGCCGATGCCGCCAACAGCATCAGCAGCAGCCAACCCGGCCAGCGTCCCGTGACAGCAATGGAGATCATGCGCATAACGATAAGTTTACGCTTGCGCCGTCGAGGCTTCGTGACTTCCGTTGCGATCTGCGGCGATCCGCTGCCATGTTCGCCGTCTACTGTCACGTAGGGGCGCAGCGTGCGCCGCTCGGGGGCTTCCGGTAAGCTCCCGCACTTTCGTATTCGCAGGACAGCCCCATAGGATGAGCACGATCGCAGCCGCCAGCCCCGGCAAAGGAAAGTTGCCAGGCCAGATCCCGTACATCATTGGCAATGAGGCCTGCGAGCGGTTCAGTTTCTACGGGATGCGCAACATCCTGGTGCAGTTCCTGATCACCTCGCTGCTGCTGCAGGAGATCACCGCCGAAGGCCGTGCGGGCGAGGCCAAGGACATCATGCACAGCTTCATGATCGGCGTGTATTTCTTCCCGCTGCTTGGTGGCTGGCTGGCCGACAAGTTCTTCGGCAAGTACCACACCATTTTGTGGTTCAGCCTGATCTACTGCGCCGGCCACGCCTGCCTGGCCGTGTTCGAGGACAGCCGGGAGGGCTTCTTCCTCGGCCTGGGCCTGATCGCGCTGGGCGCCGGCGGGATCAAGCCGCTGGTGGCCTCCTTCATGGGCGACCAGTTCGACCAGAGCAACAAGCATCTGGCCAAGGTCGTGTTCGACGCCTTCTACTGGATCATCAACTTCGGCTCGCTGTTTGCCTCGCTGTTGATCCCGCTGGCGCTGAAGAACCTGGGCCCGCAGTGGGCATTCGGCATCCCGGGCATCCTGATGTTCGTGGCCACCTTCGTGTTCTGGCTGGGACGCAAGCGTTACGTGCTCGTGCCGCTGCCGCCGAAGGACCCGCATTCGTTCGGCAACGTGGTGCGTAGCGCGCTGTCGGCAGAGGTCCCGGGCAAGGGCCGTCCGGGCCGCACCCTGGCGATCCTCGGCGCGGTGCTGGCGGTGGCCTCGCTGGGCCTGGTCGGCAGCCTCGGCATCGTGATCTGCCTGTGCATCGCGCTGGTGTTGCTGCTGGTCGGTATCGGTGGCGGTACCTGGATCCAGCTCGACCGCGCCCGCGCGGTGCACCCGGCCGACGCGGTCGAAGGCGTGCGTTCGGTGCTGCGGGTGCTGGTGATCTTCGCCCTGACCACCCCGTTCTTCTCGCTGTTCGACCAGAWGGCATCCACTTGGGTGCTGCAGGGCCAGCAGATGGCCATGCCGAGCTGGTTCACCGCCTCGCAGATGCAGGCGCTGAACCCGCTGCTGGTGATGATCCTGATCCCGTTCAACAACCTGGTGCTGTACCCGGCGCTGCGCCGCTTCGGCGTCGAGCCCACCGCGCTGCGCCGCATGACCGTGGGCATCGCCTTCAGCGGCCTGGCTTGGGTCGTGGTCGGTGGCATCCAGGTGATGATGGATGGCGGCAACGTCATGTCGATTTTCTGGCAGATGCTGCCCTACGCATTGCTGACCTTCGGTGAGGTGCTGGTCTCGGCCACCGGCCTGGAGTTCGCCTACAGCCAGGCGCCGCAGGCGATGAAGGGCGTGGTCATGAGCTTCTGGAACCTGACCACCACCATCGGCAACCTGTGGGTGCTGCTGTCCAACGCGGCCGTGCGCAACGATACGGTGACCCACAAGATCGCCAGTACCGGCCTGAGCGAGGCCGCGTTCCTGATGTTCTTCTTCGCCGGTTTCGCCTTCCTCGCCGCGTTGGCCTTCGGTTGGTATGCCA
>NZ_JBFULO010000140.1:0-8907 GCF_054049855.1 Stenotrophomonas sp. P5_B8
CTAGCGTGCAGCTCCGCTGTTGATTGATGTGATCCATGAAACGGATAGTCGGGTTGTGCGCGCTGTTGTCGCTGGCGACCGGCGTGCAGGCCGCGCCGGCGGAGACATTCTCTGCGCTGGCGCATAATTTTTCCGCCGAGGCGCTGATCGATGTCGATGGGCGGCTGCGGGTGGCGCCCAACGGTGCGCGACTGCAGCGGCTGTCCGCGGATCGCTGGCTGCGCATGCAGGGCGAGGGCACGCCGCAGCAGTGGTTCGATGACGCCGGCACGCTGCTGCGCGAGGACCCGGGATATATCGAATACGGTGAACGCTTCGCGCTGCCTGGGCAGCCTGCGGATCAGCCGTTGTGGCAAGCCTTCCTGATGGATGCCGAGGGCGTGCGACGTGGCCATGCCGTGGTGAATGCGCTCGGGCAGGTGCGTTGGCCAGCATTGCAGGAGGGCCAATGGCAGCCGCTGGCGGTACCCGACCGGGTGCTGTGGAATGCCAACGCGGGGCCGTTGCGCTTCTTCGACATGGCTGGACACGAGGTCATGGCGATGGACGAGCACGCCTGGCAGTGGGTGGCCGGGCCGTTCCCGGGGCGCCCTGTCTACGTATTCTGCGGTGCCCGGGACGGCGCAACGTGTCAGGTGCAGGACGAGCGGGGCAAGGTGCTGTTCGTCGATGACATCGATGCGCTGCTGCCGGTGAGCGATGGCGGTTGGTGGCTGCGGCAGCGCGACCTTTGGCGGCGGGTGGATGCGCGGGGACGGTCGCTGGATGCCGCGCGCTACCAGCAGGGCGGGTTGTATCCGCGCTTCCGGCAGTACGGCGGCAGTGCCGGCCGGCGTGACTGGCCCGGGGAGGTCACGCGCTACGCCACGGGGAGCGAGCAGGACACGCCCGAGCGTGGCTGGCTGCTGGCCGACGGACGCTTCCAGCCGCTGCCTACGCAGGACCGCCGCTACCGACGGGACTACTGCGGCGGGCGCTGGTGGATCGGTGACGCGGACCGCAGCGGACCTCCGCAGGCGGTGACCGATGCGGTCGCTGCGGTGTTCGACGCGCCGGATGAGGCGACGCGGCAGGCGCCGCCGTGGCGGGTGCGCCCGGCGGACGGATCGCGTCGCGCGGCGGTGCTCGACTGCGCGGGACGGACCCTGTTCGCGCCGTCGAACGTGGTCGATCTCGACGCGGTTGGCGGTGGGGTGCTGGGTACCCTGGCGGGCGAGCGTTCGCCCCGGCTGTGGTGGAACGGCGGCGCCGCACACACGGTGCCTGCGGGGCTTGCGATCGACGATGATCATGTGGCGCCGCCGCTGCTGCTGCTGTGGGACCACGTTGCAGGGCAGAACCGGCTATACAACCTGCAGAGCGGCAAGGTGGTCGGGCGCGCCTTCAGCGGGGTAGAGCATCTGGATGCACGCCGGCTGGTGTTCCGCCGCGATGGGCAGCAGGGCCTGATGCTGGCCGATGGCAGCGAGCCGCTGGCCCAGACCTTTCTGGAGGTTCTGCCGTGGGGCGAAGACCGCACCTGGACGCGGCGTTACCTGGAGGATGGGGGAGAGGAGCTGACGTTGCTGGACGCCGACTACCACGTATTGATGCGACGACGGTTGCTGTTCACCGGCGTGACGTTGGAAACGACGTGGCGCGGCGCTGTCCAGGGCCAGGCGGTGGCTCGCGTCAACCTGGGAACGATGCAGTTGGTCGATGGCCCCTATTTCGTCCAGCAATGGCTGGACCGGAACGGGCAGGTGCTGGTCAGCGATATCAGTTGCCCGGCGCCTGGCGATGAGGTGCTTGCGGGCGGCGCAGGGGTGCTGTTGGGCAAGGGATGGCGGGTGGATAGTACGCCGCGGCAGCCGTGCAGATTGCCGGATGCGTTGATGCCGGTGCTGCGGGGCGGCGATGTGACGCCAGCGATGCGGTAGTGCCGGCCGCTGGCCGGCTCCTCATGAGCGTGGACGGATGTCCGAGGAGCCGACCAACGGTCGGCTCTACCAGGACAGCCGGTCAGCGTCGGCATCACCCAAGGCAGCCGACCGGCGTCGGCATTACGCGAGGCAGCCGACCAACGGTCGGCTCTACGGCGGTTACGAGCCTGACACGCTCGGGTAGTCGGTGTAGCCGTGCGACCCGCCGCCGTACAGCGTGTCCGGGTCCAGCTCGGACAAGGCGACGCCCAGGCGGAAGCGCTCGACGAGGTCGGGGTTGGCGATGAACGGACGGCCGAAGGCGATCACATCGGCGTAGCCCGAGGCGATGGCCGCTTCGGCGGTGTCCTTGGTGTAGCCGTTGTTGGCGATCCACGCGCCCTTGAACTTCGCGCGCAGCGCCTGGTAGTCGAACGCGATGTTGTCGCGCGGGCCGCCGGTGGCGCCCTCGATGACATGGATGAAGGCCAGCGGACCGATCGCGTCCAGACGCTCGACGGCGCGTTCGAACAGCGGCTGCGGTTGCGAGTCGTGGGCGTCGTTGGCCGGGGTCACCGGCGACAGGCGCACACCGGTGCGTTCGGCGCCGATTTCCGAGGCAATCGCACGGACCACTTCATCGAGCAGGCGCGTACGGTTCTCGATGCTGCCGCCATATTCGTCAGTGCGCTGGTTGCTGCCGTCCCGCAGGAACTGGTCGATMAGGTAGCCGTTTGCGGCGTGCACTTCCACGCCGTCGAAACCGGCGGTGATGGCATTGCGTGCGGCCTGGCGGTAATCCTGGATCAGCGCTGGAATCTCCGACAGCTCCAGTGCGCGTGGCACCGAAACGTCTTCAAAGCCCTTGGCGGTGAAGGTCTTGGCCTTGGCCTGCAGCGCGCTTGGCGCGACCGGCACCTGGCCTTCGGGCAACAGGCTGGTGTGCGAGATGCGGCCGACATGCCACAGCTGCAGCACGATCTTGCCGCCGGCGTCATGCACCGCATCGGTGACTTTCTTCCACGCGTCGATCTGGGCCTGGTTGTAGATCCCGGGCGTATCCAGATAGCCCTGGCCGAGCGGGCTGATCTGCGTGGCCTCGGCGATCAGCAGGCCGGCGCTGGCGCGCTGCGCGTAGTACTGGATGGCGAGCGGGTTGGGCACGCGCCCTTCGATGGCGCGGTTGCGGGTGAGGGGTGCCATGGCGATGCGGTTGGCGACCGCGATCGCGCCGAGACGGGTAGGGGTGAAAAGGGGGCCGTCGCTGGGAGAAGTCATGTGCATACCTTGGGGGAGGAGGGCGCCGCGAATGCGCAGCGTAGATGTTGGAGATGTGGACGTACGACCGCCAGCATAGGGGCCGGTGCGTTGCAGCGATGGGAAGCATTGTTGCGGGCGCCCATGTGCACGTTCTGTAACGCCGTTGAGGCGTACGGTGATGGCCGATGCAGGCGATGCCTGCCCCGTATTCCAACCAGAGGTACAACGCGATGATTGATTATCAGCTCAAGGGCAAGGTGGCGATCGTGACCGGTGGCGTGTCCGGCATCGGCCTGGCAGCGGCCGAACTGCTCGCCGCATCCGGCGCGGCGGTCGCGGTGTGGGACTTGAAGGAGGAGGCGGTGCAGAAGACCGCCGAGGCGCTGCGCAGCAAGGGTGCAAAGGCGATCGGCATCGCGCTGGATGTGACCGATGAAAAGGCGGTGGACGCGGCGGTGCAGCGCACCGTGCAGGAACTGGGCGGGCTGGATATCGCGGTCAACAATGCCGGCATCGGCGGGCCGTCGGCAACCAGCGGCGACTATCCGGTGGACGGCTGGAAGCGGGTCATCGACGTCAACCTGACCAGCGTGTTCCTGTGCCAGCGCGCGCAGATCCAGGCGATGCGCCGCGGTGGCAAGGGCGGCAGCATCATCAACATGGCCTCGATCCTGGGCCAGGTCGGATTCAACAAGTCGGCCGCCTATGTGGCGGCCAAGCACGGCGTGGTCGGGCTGACCCAGACCGCTGCGTGGGAGCATGCCAAGGACAGCATCCGCGTCAATGCGGTGGGCCCAGGCTTCATCGCCACGCCACTGCTGGACAAGATGGATCCCACGGTAAAGCAGGCACTGGAAAGCAAGCACGCGCTGGGCAGGCTGGGCAAGCCGGACGAGGTCGCTGCACTGGTGGCATGGCTGGCCAGCGATGATACGTCGTTCGCCACCGGCACCTATTACGCCATCGACGGCGGCTACCTGGCGCAGTAAGCGCGGCGCTCCCGGCCTCGGTTCCTGCGGTACGGTCGTGCGGCGTTTCCCAACCCCGCATGACCGTGCACATCCGCCTCACGCCTCCCTTCACGGTGCTGCCACGGCGGCCACGCAAGGCTGGGCCGAACAGGTAAGGAGCGGCGGATGGGACTGGAACAAGATCTATCGATCCTGCTGCGGATTGCCGCAGCGATGGTGTTTGGCGGCCTGATCGGCATCGAGCGCGAGATGGGCAAGCACGCCGCCGGGCTGCGTACGCACATGCTCATCGCCGGGGCGGCCGCGCTCATCGTCGGCCTGGGCGACAGCATCGCCGAACACTTCCAGCAGGAGCGTTACCGCGACCTGCTCCAGGTCGATCCGGTGCGTTTGATCGAAGCGGTGATCGCCTGCGTCGGATTCGTCGCGGCCGGCACCATCCTGCGCGGTACGCGCGACGACCAGGTCAGCGGCCTGACCACCGCCAGTTCGTTGATCATGTCCGCCTCCATCGGCATTGCAGTGGGCATCGGCGAGTACGTGATCGCCATCGGTGTCTGCATCCTGTGCCTGATCGTGCTGGCCGTGTTCAGCCGTATCGCCAAGAAACTGGAGCCCTCATGAGCAGCGAACGTCCGTTCGAGATCCAACGCATCGACCACGTAGTACTGCGCGTGCAGGACTTGCCGCGCGCGGTGCACTTCTATCGTGACGTGCTGGGCTGCACGGTGGCGCGTGAGCGGCCATCGCTGGGCATGGTGCACCTGCATGCTGGCGCATCGATGATCGACCTGGTCGGTGTCGACGGGCCGCTGGGCGTGCAGGGCGGTGCAGCGGCGGGCGAGCAGGGCCGCAATGTGGACCATGTCTGCCTGCGCGTGGAGCCCTTCGATGTGGCCCATCTACGCGAGCATCTGCAGACGCACGGGGTGGCGTTGACCGGCAAGCCGGCCAGCAACTATGGCGCCGAGGGCGATGGCATGTCGGTGTTCCTGCGCGATCCCGACGGCAATGGCGTGGAGCTGAAAGGTCCGGCGAGCGACTGCGGTTGCGGATAATGGTCATACCAAGCGGGTCGGTGATCGCTATGGTTTAATGGGCTTGTCGCTCCCGTCGTAGTCGGGTGTCGATGGTTCTGTGCCCGTTCCGGGGAAGTGGTCATACCACATCTCCGGTGGTTGCAGAGCGCTGCCGGCACGCGATGAACATCGCGCGGCCACACCTGACCGTTGCTGATGAGACCCGCCGATGCTGGCTTGGACGTTCCCCGATCCCGATACCGGTCGTGTCCGGTGCTTGTGCGTGTTCGCGCCGGTGACGACGTGAAGCACGAACGCCTGTCTGACCGGGTGGCCGTGCAGCTGCGCGAGCTGGTCCATGCCCGGAACCTGCAACCCGGCGATCGGCTGCCGGCCGAGCGTGCGCTGGCGGTGCAGCTGGGCGTATCGCGCACGGCGCTGCGCGAAGCCATCGCCCAGCTGTCCAGCCAGGGCCTGCTGACGGCGCGGGTTGGTGGCGGCACCTACGTGAGCGTGCCGATGGCACGTACGCACCCGGGCGTCGACGCGTCGCTGTTGCCCTACCTGCCGGTGTTCCAGAACGACCCGGAGTACCGCTTCGATGTGCTGGAGATCCGCCATGCGCTGGAGGGTGCGACCGCCTGGCACGCCGCGCTGCGCGCCACCGACGCGGACCGGGCGAAGATCCGTGCGGCCTTCGAGCACATGCTCGCCGCGCACGGCAAGGACGATCCCGCCGGCGAGGCGCGCGCGGATGCGGCCTTCCACCTGGCCATCGCCGAGGCCTCGCACAACCTGGTGCTGCTGCAGGTGATGCGTGGCCTGTTCGAGCTGTTGCAGACCAATATCTCGCAGAGCCGTGAACGGCTCTACACCTCGCCCCGCACGTTTGAGCCGCTGTCGACGCAGCACCGCGAGCTGATGGACGGGGTGCTGACCGGCGACCCCGAACGCGCGCGCGCCGCCGCGCATGCACACCTGGCATTCGTGCACGCCTCCCTGCGCACGCTCGATGACAACGAGGCCCGGCGCGCCCGCGCATCGCAGCTTCCTCCTGCCCACGGTTGACCCATGATCATTGCCGCCTCCACCGATTACCGCGCCGCCGCCCAACGGCGGCTGCCGCCGTTCCTGTTCCACTACATCGATGGTGGCGCCTATGCCGAGCACACGCTCAAGCGCAACGTGTCCGACCTTGCCGACATCGCGTTGCGGCAGCGGGTACTGCGCAACGTGGCCGAGCTGAGCCTGGAGACCGAGCTGTTCGGCGAGCGCCTGGCGATGCCGGTGGCGCTGGGCCCGGTCGGGCTGACCGGCATGTATGCGCGCCGGGGGGAAGTGCAGGCGKCACGGGCGGCGGCCAGCCGCGGCATTCCGTTCACCCTGTCCACGGTGTCGGTGTGCCCGATCGAGGAAGTGGCACCGGCCATTGATCGTCCGATGTGGTTCCAGCTGTACGTGCTCAAGGACCGCGGTTTCATGCGCAATGCGCTGGAGCGGGCCAAGGCCGCCGGGGTGACCACGCTGGTGTTCACCGTGGACATGCCCACCCCGGGTGCGCGCTACCGCGATGCGCATTCGGGGATGAGCGGTCCGCGTGCGCCGTTGCGGCGCATGCTGCAGGCCGTGACCCATCCGCGCTGGGCGTGGGATGTGGGCCTGTTGGGCCGCCCGCATGACCTGGGCAACATTTCCACCTACCGGGGCAGCGCTACCGGCCTGGCCGATTACATCGGCTGGCTCGGCAGCAATTTCGACCCGTCCATTTCCTGGAAGGACCTCGAGTGGATCCGTGAGTTCTGGACCGGTCCGATGGTGATCAAGGGCATCCTCGATCCGGAGGACGCGCGCGATGCGGTGCGCTTTGGCGCCGATGGCATCGTGGTGTCCAACCACGGCGGTCGCCAGCTGGACGGCGTGCTGTCCACCGCACGGGCGTTGCCGGCGATTGCCGATGCGGTCAAAGGGGAGCTGAAGATCCTGGCCGACTCGGGCATCCGCAACGGGCTGGACGTGGTGCGCATGCTGGCGCTGGGCGCCGACAGCGTGCTGCTGGGTCGCGCCTTCGTGTACGCGCTGGCGGCGCAGGGCGGGGAGGGCGTGGCGAACCTGCTCGACCTGATCGCCCGGGAAATGCGCGTGGCGATGACGCTCACCGGCGCGACAACCATCGCCGACATCAGCCGCCAGTCGCTTGCCGAAGTCACCCGGTACACGCAGGTGTCGCGGTGAGGGGGGCCGCCGGTACCGGCGCATTGCTGGCCCAGCTCCGCGACATCGTCGGTGCCGCCCATGTGCTCAGCGGCGACAAGCCGACCCGACGCTTCCGCAAGGGCTACCGCTTCGGCGATGGCCCGGTGCTGGCGGTGGTCCGCCCGGGTACGCTGGTGGAGCAGTGGCGGGTGCTGCAGGCGGTGGTCGCCGCGCAGGCCATCGTCATCATGCAGGCGGCCAACACCGGCCTCACCGGCGGGTCAACGCCCGATAGCGCCGACTACGACCGCCCGGTGGTGATCCTCAACACGCTGCGCCTGACCGGCATCCAGCTGCTCAACGACGGCCGCCAGGTGGTGTGCCTGCCCGGGGCCACGCTGGATCGCCTGGAGCAGGCGCTGGCGCCGCTGGACCGCGAGCCGCATTCGGTGATCGGGTCGTCGTGCATCGGCGCCTCGGTATTGGGCGGTGTCTGCAACAACTCCGGGGGTGCGCTGGTGCGGCGCGGCCCGGCGTACACCGAGCTGGCCTTGTTTGCGCAGGTGGACGCGCAGGGGCAGTTGCAGCTGATCAATCATCTGGGCATTGCGCTCGGCGAAGATCCGGAGCAGATGCTCGAACGCCTGCAGCGCGGCGACTACACCGCCACCGACGTGGACAACCACAGCGGCCGCGCAGCCACYGATCCACGCTATGCCACCCAGGTGCGGCAGGTGGATGCGCCGACCCCGGCGCGCTTCAATGCCGATCCGTCGCGTCATTTCGAAGCGGCCGGTTCGGCGGGGAAGCTGGCGGTGTTCGCGGTGCGCCTGGATACCTTCGAACGCGAGCGTAGCGAGGTGTTCTACATCGGCAGCAATGCGATGGAGGACCTGACCGGCATCCGCCGCCACCTGCTCACCGCCTTCGAGCGCCTGCCGATCTCCGGGGAGTACCTGCATCGGGAGGCGTTCGATATCGGGCAGCGTTACGGCAAGGACACCTTCCTGCTGATCGACCGGCTCGGCACGGCGCGGGTGCCGGCCGCGTTCGCACTCAAGAGCCGCATCGATGGCTGGTTCGAGTCGGTGGGGTTGCGCGGGGTTACCGATCGGCTGCTCCAGGCGGCGATGCAGCTGTTGCCCGCGCACCTGCCGCCGCGCATGACACAGTTTCGTGACCGCTACGAGCACCATCTCCTGTTGAAAGTATCCGCAGTGGATGCCGCCGCGACGGACGCGTTCCTGCGCGCGCATTTTGCCGATGGGCAAGGCGACTATTTCCACTGCACGGCAGAGGAAGGGCGCAAGGCGTTCCTGCATCGCTTCGCGGTGGCCGGTGCCGCGGTGCGTTATCGCGCGGTGCATCGCGACGCGGTGGAAGACATCGTCGCCCTCGACGTGGCGCTGCGCCGCGATGACCGGCAGTGGATGGAGCAGCTGCCGGCGGCACTGGAGGCGCGGTTGGCCGGCAAGCTCTATTACGGGCACTTTCTATGCCACGTCTTCCACCAGGACTACATCGTGCGCAAGGGCGAAGACCCGCTGGCGATCGAGCATGCGA
>NZ_JBFULO010000141.1:0-8870 GCF_054049855.1 Stenotrophomonas sp. P5_B8
GCCGAACACCTGCGCGACACCCTCGCCCATCAACTCGACCGCGACGACGACGCGCTGTGAGTACGCCGCCACCGCTCGCTGAGGCGTCGGTCGCTGCCCCGCAGGAGCAGCGTCTGCATCCGTGGTCGTGGTTGTTCGTGCTGCTGATGCAGCTGCGCCAGTTCCTGCTGCCGCTGGTGGCGCTGGTGGTGTTCGGCAACCGGGGCGACCGCGACGAGATGTGGTCCTACCTGGCGGCGCTGATCGTCATCGCGGTGCTGGTGGGCATTTCGATCCTGCAATACCTGACCTACCGCTACCGGATCGGCCGCGACGGCATCAGCGTGCGCAGCGGGGTGATCTCGCGCAACCGGCGCGAGATCCCGTTCGCGCGCATCCACAATGTCGTGGTCCACCAGAACCCGCTGCACCGCCTGTTCGGCGTGGCCGAACTGCGCCTGGAATCGGCCGGCGGTCATCGGCCGGAAGCAGAAATGCGGGTGTTGAAGCTGTCCCAGGCGCTGGCGCTGGAACAGCTGGTGCGCCATCGCGGGCAGGAAGCGGACGCCGTAGCAACGCCAACCGGCAACGAGAACGCACCGGCAGCGCCCATCGACGACGTACTGCTGCGGCTGAGCCTTTGGGACGTGGTGCGTCTCGGCCTGCTCTCCAACCGTGGCTGGGTGGTGGTACTGGCCGCCTTCGGTGCCAGCTACCAGTTCTTCCCGCGCGGCACGGTGTCCGACGCGATCGAGCAGGGTGGCCGCCAGGCCTTCGGTTATGCCAGCCACCTGCATCCGGCCACCTGGGTGTGGGCGGTCGTCGCGGTCGTGATGGTGATCGGCTTCTGGCTGATGCTGCGGGTACTGTCGGTGGTGCTGGCGCTGCTGCGCTATTACGGCTTCCAGCTCAGCGAACACGAGCGCCGCCTGACCGTGGTCAGCGGCCTGCTCACGCGCCTGCGCAGCAGCGTCGCGCGGCGACGCATCCAGGCCTGGACGCTGCGCGAAAGCACGCTGCAGCGTTGGGCAGGGCGACGCCACCTGCGCATCGATATCGCCGCCGGCGCCGCCGTGGACAACGAGCGCCGCGACCTGCGCGAGCTGGCCCCGCTGGCCACCCCGCAGGCCTGCGACGCACTGGTGCAGCACCTGCTGCCGCAGCTGGAGTGGCCGCCTGCGCGCTGGCAGCCGGTGCAGCAGCGCGGCTGGTGGCGGCTGAGCCTGGGCGCGTTTGTGTGGCTGCCGGTGGTCGCCGCCGCTGCGGTCTGGAACGGTTACCCGGGCGGTGCGTTGATCCTCTTGTGGCTGCCGTGGTCGGCGTTCCGCGCGCACCGCCAGATGGCGCGCATCGGCTATCACCTGGACGACCAGTACGTGGCGGTGCGCGGCGGCTGGTGGCAGCGCTGGTGGCGGTTCGCCGAGTTGGACAAGCTGCAGAGCCTGCGCCTGTCGCGTTCCCCCCTGGACCGTTTACTGGGCACCGCCAGCGTGTGGCTGGACACCGCCGGCGCCAGCGGCAGCATCGCGCTGTGCCTGCGCTACCTGCCCGAAGCCGACGCGCGCGCGGTGCACGCGCAGCTGGGCAAGGCATTGGCCCGGCGTCGCCTGCACTGGTAGGAGCGCAGCCACGCATGGCGTGGCTCTACCCAAACGACTCCGGCGCGCGGGTAATGCCACGCCGCGCGCGGAAACCCACCATCGAGGGGCTTGGCAACGCCCTGCGTGGCAGCCCGTCCGGGTAGTGCCACGCCATGCGTGGCAGCCCTCCACCCCACTGCCCCGGAACCGCCACGCCGCGCGTGCCCCCCCCTCAACGCTTTGCCGGCCCCCAATACCCCAGCTCCCGGCGGATCTGCAGCCCCCGCGTCCACGCGCCGAACGGCTTGTGCTTGAGCGTGCCCAGTTCGCCGGACAGGAAATCCTCGGTGGCCGCGATCACCCGCTCGCTCGAATACCCGTCGCGGTACGGATGGATGGTGTCGGCATAACGCCGGATCTCGGCCATCAACGCCGGTTCCGGCGCCAGGGCGCGGTCCAGCATCGCCGGCAAGGCACTCGCATCGTCGAAGTCGATCATGTGCGGCTGCGGCACGCGGTTGCGGAAGGTCACCACCGGTTTGTGCTGCACCACGAACTCGGACACGATCGAGGAGGTGTCCGATACCAGCACGTCGGCGGCGCGCTGCGCGGCCATCACCTGCTCCGGTTCGATGAAGGCGGCGTTGTCGCCGGCCAGCGCGCGATAACGCGCGAACAGGTCCGCGCTGCACTTGGGATGCAGGGTCAGCAGCCAGTAGCGCTCGCCGCGCGCGATGTCGGCGGCAATAGGCGCGTACAGGTGCGGCGCCGCGCTCAGGCGCTCGGTGAAGGTCGAGCCGAACAGGATCACCGGGCGGCCGGCAGCCGTTGCCCGCAATGCGGCACTGGCCCCGCCATCGTCGCGGAACAGCGGGTCCAGCTTCGGCCAGCCGGTCTGCGCCACGGCGAAGTGACCCTCGCGCGACGCCAGCTCGCGGAACGGATCGGTGGTGGCCGGCCCCTGCGTGCAGTACAGGTCGAACAAGCCGCGCACGCGGAAATGGCCGCGCGCGCTGTCGCGCTTCTGCACGTTGAAGCCATGGAAGACCTGCACCTTGGCCCCGGCGATGAACGGCGGCACCCAGTTGGCGGCGCTGAACACCGCCCGCGGGCGCAGCGCCAGCGCCTGCCGGAGATCCACGTTGGGCACGCCCGGCAGCTGCGATCCGGCAGCCCCGTCGGCGAACCAGGCCGACACCGATTGACCGGACGCGTGCAACGCCTGGGCCAGTGGGGCGAGAATGGGCAGCGCATAACGCTCCGTCGCAAACAGCAGGTACTCGGCCATCATGTCCTCCACGACCGCTCCCACTGAACGGCCTCGCATCTCGGCCTGCATTATCGCGTTCAATGAAGCCGACCGCATCGGCGACTGCCTGGCCTCGCTGGCCTTCTGCGACGAGATCATCGTGGTGGACTCGTACTCCACCGATGCCACCGTGGCGATTGCGACCGCGGCCGGGGCCAAGGTGCTGCAGCGGCCCTTCGACGGCTTCCGCAGCCAGAAGGCCTTCTGCGTGGCCCAGGCCAGCCATGACTGGGTGCTGTGCCTGGACGCGGACGAGCGCATCAGCGACGACCTGCGCGCGGCAATCCTCGCCGCCCAGGCCGGCGGCTTCGCCGGCCACCATGGCTACCGCTTCGCGCGGTTGTCCGACTACTTCGGCAAATTCCTGCGCCACGGCAACGCCTACCCCGATCGCGTGCTACGCCTGTTCGACCGTCGCCACGGCGGCTGGCGCGGCAAGCGCGAGATCCACGAAGCGGCCAGCGTCGATGGCAGCGTCGGCGTGCTGCGCGGCGACCTCATCCACTATCCGTACCGCTCGCTGGAGCAGCAGTTGAGCAAGACCCAGCGCTACGCGCGGATGATGGCCGAGCACGAATTCGCGCGCGGCAAGCGCGCCACCCTGGCCAAGCTGGTGCTGGCGCCGGCCTGGCGGTTCTGGCGCGGGTTGCTGCTGCGCGGCGGCTTCCGCGATGGCTGGCACGGTCTGGTGTATGCCTACGTGCGCGCCAACTACGTGCGCCAGAAGACCATCATGCTGTGGATGCTCCAGCACGGGCAGCCGGTCAGCGACCCGCCGCGTGATCAGCCCGGCGACTGAGCCCGGGCGCCCGCCTGGGCCAGCGCCTGCCGGTGTACATGGCCCTGCATCACCGACAGGCCGGCCAGCAGCGCCACGATGGTCACGTAGAAGCTGGCGGTGATCTGGTGGGCGAACATCGACTGGGTTATCCCGCACAGCACGTAGGCCACCACGATCATGATCCCGGCCGCCGCCGGCCCACGGAAGGTGCTCTGGCCGCTGCGGCGGTGCAGACCCGCGAACACCCACAGCGGCACCCCATAGACCGCCAGCAACAGCAGCAGCCCCGGGATTCCCTGCGTGGCCGACCACTCGGCCAAATCGTTATGCGCATGGCCCAGATGGCAGCGCAGTTCGCTGGGATCGTCGCGGCACACCGGCAGGCGCTGCATCGCGCTGTCGAAGTGGCCGATGCCCACCCCGGTCAGGGGATGGTCGATGAAGGTCTCGTAGGCCACCTGCAGCCGTTCCACGCGGGCGCCGGCGGAGGAGTCACTGTCGCCCCGCTCCATCCGCACCACGTCGCGCTGGAGTTCGGTCAGGCGCACCTGCTCGCGCAGGCTCGGGATGGTCAGGGCCAGCGCGGCGGCGATTGCCATCAGGCCCGTCAACACCCCAAGGCGCGCCGGCCCGGTGCGCCAGCGCAGGCTCATCGCCATCACCGCCAACAGCGCCAGCAATGCCAGCCACACCCCGCGGCTGCCACTGAGCACGATGGTTACGCAGCCGGCGACCATGCCCACGATCACCCAGCTCCAGCGCCGGTGTGGACGGCAGAACACCAGCAGCACCATCAGCACCAGCACGATGTCGGCCAGCACGATGGCATTGGTGCTCAGGTCGGCCCGTGGCGCGCCGCCGGCAACCTGCATGATCGCCAGCACCATGGTGCCGAGCAGGCCGACCAGCGATCCCGCCCATAGCCAGCGCAGTTCCGGCCGGAACGCGCAGACCCACAGCGCCAACCACGGAATCACCGCAAACCGCGAGCGGTTGTCGATGTCGCGCAGGCCCTGGTTGAACAGATACATCGACAGCAGCGCAAGACCGATCGCGGCCAGCATCATCCAGGTCAAGGCCATCACCGGCCGTCCGGCCAGGTGCCGCGCACGCCACAGCAGCTCCGGCGCCAACAGGGTGCTGAGCAGCAGCACGATGCCGTAGGGCAGCAGGTTCTGCGGCACGGTCAGGATCAGCGCCGGCAGGCAGAACAGCCCGACGTTGGCCATCTGATGGGCAATCCGACCCCGCCCCTGCAGCGGCGGCAGGGAAACATCGGACAGCGGGGACACGGTGTTGTGTTTCATTGCCACTCTCGACCACACACAGGCATGCGTGCCCCTGGCATCCTCGGACGCGACCGGCGTCCACGGGCATGGCGCACGCGCTGGGCAGCGCGCGCCCCATTATGCGTCTCAATCCTCATCGCCATCGATCCTGTGCAGCGCGCGTTCGCGCTCGGCCTCGGCGGAAGTCGCCTCGCACGGGCCGTGGATGTCGCTGGCCTTCACCAGCCACCAACGGCGACGGTTGGCGACCCCGGCCAGCTCGGCCGTATCGCGATCCACGCAGCCCAGCAGCGCATCCTCCTGCACCACCAGCCATCGCCGCGCCGGCTCGGCCGCCTGCCAGGCCACGCCATCGCGCAGCTGCCGGTCCCAACGTCGGTTGAAGCCGAACGTGGTGGCGGGCCGATCGGCCATCAGCAGGTTCTGCTCTTTCCATGCCACCAGCCCCAGTTCACCGTCGCTGCCGATGCGCTGGCCGATGTGCTGCATCAACCCGCGTGCGGAACTGGAATCGTTGAACAGCGGATAGCCGACCAGGCCGAAGGCGACCCAGGCCATGGCCAACGTGGCCACCACGGCCAGATGGAAACGGCGCGCCCCGGCCACGCACAGGCTCATTACCGCCCAGCAGCCCAGCGCCACGCCCACCCAGCCCAGCGCGGACGTCAGCGCGGTATCGATGCCGCGCTCCACGATCAGCTTGCTCTCAAAACCGGGCTGGCCGGTCAGCATCGCACTACCGGCGCCGAGCAGGCCCAGCGCCAGCAGAGCGACGAAGCCGCCCAGCAACCACTGCACGCCGCGACGGCGCAGCAGCCCCGGCAACAGCGGCGCCAGCGCCAGGCAGAACATCGGCAGTGACGGCAGGATGTAGACATCGCGCTTGCCGTGTGGAATCGAGAAGAACAGCACGATCAACAGCCACCAGCCGAGCAGCACCAGATAACGCGGGTCGCGCCGACGCAGGCGCCGCCACCAGGCCGGCACCGCCCACGGCAGGACCAGGAACGCCGGCACCCACATCGACGGCATCGTGCCCAGGAAGTACCACCACGGCTGGTGGTGGTCCCAGGACTGCGCATAGCGCTTGGCGGTCTGCCGGAACAGGATGTCGTCCATGTAGCTGCGGTACTCGGCCGAACCACTGCCGGTGGCAGCCAGCACCATCGGCAGCAGCCACAGCAGCACCGCCAGCGCGAACGCCAGCGGCCCCAGCCAGAAGCGCCAGTCGCGCACGTGCAGCCGCACCCGCGG
This sequence comes from Stenotrophomonas sp. P5_B8, assembly GCF_054049855.1. Taxonomy (NCBI): domain Bacteria; kingdom Pseudomonadati; phylum Pseudomonadota; class Gammaproteobacteria; order Lysobacterales; family Lysobacteraceae; genus Stenotrophomonas; species Stenotrophomonas sp. P5_B8. The sequence goes on from NZ_JBFULO010000141.1 coordinate 6,193, forward strand.
CCAACCCAGCACCGAGGCCAGCGCGGCCGGCAGGATCATCAGCAGCGCGATCACCCCCACGCCCTTGGTGATCACCCCCAGCCCGGCGGCGAACCAGCCCAGCCACCACCACCGCCACGCCGGCCCGCAGAGCAGGTGGCGCAGCAGGCCATAGTTGGCCAGGGTGATGAAGAACACCACCAGCGGATCGATCTGCGCCTTCTTGGCCTGGAAGGTGAACTGCACCGCGAACAACAGCGCCCAGGCCGCATACAGCCCGACCCGACGGGTCCACAGCCGGCGGCCGAGGTCGTACACGCAGGCCAGGGTGCCCAGCGCGGCCAGCAGCGACGGCAGCAGGAAGGCCACCCGCCAGTTGCCGAAAACGCTGTAGAACAGCGCCTGGGCCCACATCAGCATGGGAGGCTTGTCTGAATACAGCTCGGTGCCGCGATGGGGGAACAGCCAGTCGCCGCTGAGCACCATCTGCTTGGCGACCAGCGCAAAGCGCGGCTCGTCCGAGGGCCAGGGATCACGCATGCCCAGGCCGGTTCCGAGAACCAGCAAGGCCATCAACGCAAGCAACCAGAACTCTCGGGACGCACGGGTATTGAGCATGGGGCGCATGTCTGGCGGTATTGGATCAGCCCTTTTTTAGCAGACGCGCGTAGAAGAAGCCGTCTGCACCTTCTTCACCGGGCAGGCGCTGGCGCCCGGCCCACGAGTCGTGGCCGAAGCGTTCATCCAATGGCAGGAAGCCTGCGCGGGGGGTGCGCTGGAGGAAGTCTTCGACCTGGAATTGGTTTTCTTCGCGCAGGATCGAGCATGTCGCATACAGCAGGGTGCCGCCGGGGGCGAGCATCCGGAAGCACGCATCCAACAGGCGCGCCTGCAGCGCGACCAGCGCCTCGATATCGGTCGCGCGGCGGTGCAGCAGCACGTCGGGCTGGCGGCGGATGATGCCGGTGGCCGAGCACGGTGCGTCCAGCAGGATGCAGTCGAAGGGTTGGCCGTCCCACCAGCTGTCCGGATCGGTGGCGTCGGCGGCCAGCACCTGTGCCTGCGCACCGACGCCGGTGCGCACGAAGGTCTCGCTGATGCGCTTGAGCCGGCGCGGATCGATGTCCAGTGCCAGCAGCTGCAGGGTCGGATCGCGCTCGAGCAGGTGCGCGGACTTGCCACCGGGGGCGGCGCAGGCATCGAGCACCCGCGCGCCGGTACGCGGCGCCAGGGCGTCGGCGACCTGCTGGGCCGACAGGTCCTGCACCGACAACGCGCCCTCGGCGAACCCGGGCAGCGCCGATACCGCCACCGGCACCGGCAGGCAGATCGCATCGCTGCCCAGCGCCGAGGTCTCGGCGGCAATGCCGGCGGCCGCCAGTTGCTCGAGCATGCTTTCGCGGGTGCCGTGCTGGCGGTTGACCCGCAGCCACAGGGGCGCGGCCACCAGGCTGGCACTGAACACGGCGTCGGCCTGTTCCGGCCAGTCCTGCTCGACCTTTGCCGCCAGCCAGTCCGGGAACGCATCGCGCGCCGGCGCACGCGGGATGCCATCGCGCTGGGCGCGGCGCAGCAGGGCGTTGACCATGCCGGCCTGGCGGTCGCGGCCCATCGCCCGCGCCGCTTCCACCGTCGCCGACAACGCCGCGTGGGCCGGAAGATCCAGGGCATCGAGCTGGGCGAAACCGACCAGCAACAGGGCACGCAGCTCGTCCTCGCGCACGCTCAACGGCCGCTGCATCCACTGYGCCAGAGCTGCATCGTATGCACCACGACGGCGCAGCACGGCAAAGCACAGCGCCTCCAGCAGCGCACGGTCGCGGCTGTCATCCAGCTGCGGCAAGGCCTGGGTCAGCTCGGCCTTGAGCGAGCGGCCACGGCCGATCACCTGGGCCAGGACCTTGGCGGCGAGCACCCGGGTAGGCACGCCCGGTGCCATGGCCGCGCGCGGGGCCGCCTTGTTGTCACGGGTCTGGGTCATCTCAGGCGCCCACGACCAGGTCACGGCGCGCATTGAGGTAGTCGGCGGCGGTGATCGCCTTGCCCCCCTCGCGCTGCAGCACGCGCAGGCGCAGCGCGCCTTGCCCGCAGGCGATGTCGATGCCGTCGCGCGAGGCTGCCAGCAGGGTGCCCGGGGCCTGGCCCTGGTTGTCCGGCAGGGCCACCGCGCCGTGAATGCGCACGCGTTCGCCGGCCAGCGTGGCCTCGGCGATCGGCCACGGATTGAAGGCGCGCACGGTGCGCTCCAGCGCCTGGGCATCCTGTGCCCAGTCCAGCCGCGCTTCGGCCTTGTCCAGCTTGTGCGCGTAGGTCACCCCGGCCTCCGGCTGCGGCTGGGCAATCGGCTTGATCCCCGCGCGCAGCAGGCCCAGGCCATCGGACAGCACCTGCGCGCCCAGCTCGGCCAGGCGGTCGTGCAGGTGGCCGCCGGTATCGCTGGCGCCAATCGCGACGTGCTGCTTGAGCAGGACCGGGCCGGTATCCAGGCCCGCTTCCATCTGCATCAGGCACACGCCGCTTTCGGTGTCGCCGGCCTGGATCGCGCGCTGGATCGGCGCGGCGCCGCGCCAGCGCGGCAGCAGCGAGGCATGCACGTTCCAGCAGCCGTGGGTGGGGATGGACAGCACGGCCTTGGGCAGGATCAACCCGTAGGCCACCACCACCATCAGGTCCGGCTGCAGGTCGCGCAGCTGCTGCTG
>NZ_JBFULO010000142.1:0-8866 GCF_054049855.1 Stenotrophomonas sp. P5_B8
GGTGACGTCCCCCCACACGTCGGCCAGCGGGCGGCAGAGCGGCTGATCCGAAGCGGGCCGGACCTCCCGTTGAGACGCAGGCATTTGACCTCCCCACATGTTAATCTTTCTCATTCGCACCTAGTCTCCCGCCCCCGATGACCCGCCCACCACTTCGCCCCTCCGCCCTGGGCCTGTCCCTGACCCTCGCCTGCCTTTCGGCCCACGCCGCTCCTCCCTCCTCCGCCGATGTGCAGCAGCTCGACGCAGTACAGGTGCTCGGCCGCGCCCAGACCCTCTACCGGGTGGACGACGCCACGGTGGGCACGCGGACGGAAACGCCGCTGGCGCTGGTGCCGCAGTCCATCCAGGTGGTACCGCGTGAGCTGATTGAAGACCAGGCGGCCCGCCAGATCACCGACCTGTACCGCAGCATCAGCGGCATCAGTTTCTTCAGCTATGCCGGCGTGACCCTGCGCGGCTTCCGCCAGGAAAACGTGCTGTATGACGGGCTGCGCGGCGACCCCTATGCCGGCTTTTCGGTGCCGCAGCTGTTCAACATCGAGCGCGTGGAAGTCCTGAAGGGACCGGCCGGCGCCCTGTACGGCGGCGGCGATGCCGGGGGCGTCATCAACTACGTGACGCGCAAGCCCAAAGCCACGCCCGAACGCCGTATCGAACTGCAGGCCGGCAACAACGATTTCCGGGCGGCGTCGATCGAGGCCACCGGGCCGATGAACACCGCGGGCAGCGTGCGCTACCGCGCCGGGCTCTATGGCGACACCGAACAGGGCGTGCGCTGGAACGCGGACAGCGAAAGCGTGATCGGTGATGCGTCGCTGGCCTTCGACGTGGGCGACACCGGCGAGTTGACCCTGCAGTTCACCGACATCACCCAGAACCTGGGCGGCAACCGCCTGCGTGGCGTGCCGGTGGACGACAACGGCAGTTTTCTCACCGACCGTCGCTGGAATCACAACGAAGCCAGCGACTTTCTCGACATGCGCGCCAAGGTTGCGCTGGCCCAGTACCGCTTCTCGCCCAGCACCAACCTGGACGTGGATGTGGGTGCACGCTGGTTCGAGAACAACGAGCATCAGATCTACCACGAGCCGATGGGGCTGATCGACCGCAACCGCGACGGTGTACCCGAGTGGATGACCCGCCAGCTGCGCAACCAGATCCGCGACAACGATGCATTCACCGCCAACGCCAACGCCGTGTGGCGCGTCAGCACCGGCAGCATCGAGCACAAGGTGCTGTTCGGCGCCGATGTGTACCAGCAGGATGCCGACTTCACCGCGCAGACGGCCAACAGCGCGGATCTGGCGCGGGGTGCCGGCCCGGTGCCGGGCATCGACCTGTTCAACCCGGTGTATGGCGCAAGTTCGTGGCGCGACTACAACCTGGCCGCCCTGCCCTGGCGCAGCACGAGCACGCGCAGCAAGCGCTATGGCGGCTACCTCCAGGACGAACTGACCCTGACCCCGCGCTGGCATGTGCTGGCCGGACTGCGTTGGGATGGCTTCAAGGACGATGACCGCGTTGCCGGCACCCGCGTGGACGGCAACGACATCAGCTGGCGTCTGGGCAGCACGTATACCGTGCGGGAAGGCGTGAATGTCTACGCCAATATCGCCAGCGGCTTCATGCCCCAGAGCGCGGCCAACCAGAGCGCCGAGGCGGGCGGCCCGTTCGATGCCGAGCGCAGCAAACAATGGGAAGTCGGGTTGAAATCCCTGCTGGCCGAGCGCGTCACCCTGAACCTGGCCGCGTACCGGATCGACCGCAGCAATATCGTGCAGGCCACCGGCGAGATCGTGGACGGCGTCAACCAGCTGGCCGCCCTGGGCCTGGTGCGCAGTACGGGCATGGAGCTGGATCTGCTGGCCGATGTCACCGACCGCTGGGTGCTCAACCTGACCTACGCCTACAACGATGCGCGGGTGAAGGATGCCGGCAGCAACGGCATCACCAATGCCTCCGGCGATCGCTTCGCCAATGCGCCGCAGAACAAGCTCGGCCTGTGGACGCGCTACGACCTGCCGGCGATCAACTCCGCCATCGGCTTTGGCGCCGACTACGTGGATGAGCGCGTCAGCCTGGATGGCCAACGGGTAAAGCCGTATACCGTGTTCGACATGAGCTGGAAGACGCAGTGGCAGCAGTGGCAGTTCCAGGCCAACGTCAAAAACCTGTTCGACAAGGTCTATGCGGCCAGTGGCTTCACCGAGCGCACCGGCCACTTTCCGGGTGAGCCACGCCGCGTGTACGTGCAAGCGGCGTACGCCTTCTGAGCCCGCCCATGCGCCAGCCTACGCCAGCGCCCCCCCACCGCCCTGCACGCAGCGGGAGTGGGCGCCGGCTGTGGTTCGATCTGCACAGCTGGCTCGGCCTGAAGCTCTGCCTGTTCATGGGCTTTGTCTGCCTCACCGGCACGCTGGCGGTGTTCTCGCAGGAGATCGACTGGCTGCTGCACGCCCCCATGCGCGTGGCCGATGGGGGTGAGCAGGCCGGCTGGGGGCCGGTCATCCATGCCGCGCAGGCGGCACATCCGGACTGGGAGCTGGAAGGCATCTCCGCCGGTCACACGCGCCTGTTCGCGGCGCGCGCGCAGATGCGCCTGCCCGATGGCAAGCGACGCTTTGTCTGGATCAACCCGTATACCGCGCAGGTGACCGGCGACACGGGCTGGTTCAATACGCAACGGCTGCTGCGCAACACCCACCGCCACCTGATGCTGCCGGTGGCCTGGGGCGTGCCACTGGTGGCGGCGCTGTCCATCCCGTTGCTGCTGTCGCTGTTGAGCAGCCTGTACATCTACAAGAAGTGGTGGCGCGGCTTCTTCAAACGGCCCGACCCCTCGCGACCGCGCCGCCTGTGGGGCGATGTCCATCGCCTGGCCGGGGTTTGGTCACTCTGGTTTTTGCTGCTGATCGGCTTGACCGGCGCGTGGTATCTGATCGAATCCCTTGGCGGCGATGCACCGGCCGCGCCGACCATGCGACTGGCCGAGGGCGATGACCGCGCTGCCGCCGTCGACCCGGCCGCTGTGGACGCTGCGGTGCAGACCGTCCGCCAGCAATGGCCCGGCCTTCACATCCTCGGCGCCATTCCCGCACGCGATGGCGGGAGCATCCTGTTCCTGGGGGAGGCCGACGCCTGGCTGGTGCGGGAGCGGGCCAACAACATCGCCGTGGACCTGCGCACCGGGCACGTGATCGGCATGCATGACGGCCGTGCGCTGGGGGTCCATCAGCGTATCGCCGAAATGGCCGATCCCCTGCACTTCGGCAGCTTCGGCGGTTGGCCCATCCGACTGCTCTGGTTGCTGGCCGGCACGCTGTTGACCGGGCTGTGCTTCACCGGCGTGTATCTCTACGGACTTCGCACAGTGGATTCGCTGCGATCAGCAGCCAAAAGGCGGCAGACATGAGTCATGAAAAACTGCCCGGCCCGTGGCGCGCGGCGTGGCACGGCATGGGTCGTTGGCGATGGCTGTGGCTTGCCCTGCTGCTGGTATGGGCGTCGCTGGTGCCGCTGGAGGCAATGAAGTAGCGGGGCTCACCCGTCTAGACGACCTGAATTGGCTACGTCCAGATCCAACACCGCCCTGCGGGGCGGCGTTGGTAGCAGGCGTCGACAATGCTGCAACCTGCTTCGAGTCCTTCAATGTGAAGAGTCCGCAGCGGCCTCAGCCCGGTACGAAATGCCGCATCAGGTGTAGTTCCTCGATGGCAGCCAAGTAAGGGGCGAAACGTGCATCGCCACCGGCAAACGCCTGCGCCGCCGCCTGAGCGCTGGCGAGGTCTTGCCAGCGAGCGATGTCAACGAATCGGTCGTCCTCGCCGATCGGCGAGAACGGCTGGTAATCGATCAACCCGGGGAACTGTGCGATGGCAGCGCGCAGCTGTTCACGTAGCCTGGGCATCTGCGCGTGCGCCTCCGGTTTTACTGTAAACACGGCCAGTTCGAGCACGGAAGAAGTGACTTGCATAGGAAGGGTTCCTCATGGGGTGAACGTGCAGTCTGCCCACCCCCTGCTGCCACCGGGGTGTCAGTAGGCGCGTCCGTCCCAAGCGCTTTGTTGGTGTTGGAGATACGCTTCCAGTGCCACATGCTCTGGCACCGTCAAAGGCGCGGCATTGCTGAGCGATTCGATCTGATCCAAGCGGAAGTCCCGATAGTCCTGCCGGAGCGCGCACCAGCTGCCCAGTGTCCAATGCTGCCCCCAGTGAAACAGGCCCAACGGAAGCACTGTGCGCTCACTAAGCCTCCCTTGCAGAGAGCGATAGCGCAGGTGCACGGTGCCACCTTCACGAACGGCCGTATGCAGTGGCTGCCAGCACGGCAGCGACACAGGCACTGCGCGCAGCGCTCGGGCGATGCGCGGCTTGGGAGGACCGGAGGGGGATGCCGCCTGCAGCTTATGCAACAACGAACGCGCCGCTGGCTGCAGGTGTCCGCCACCACTGCAGGCCAGCATCTCCACCGCCAATTGCAATGCCTCGAGCTCTGACGCATCCAAGGTCAGGGGCGGTAATTCAAAGTTGGGCTTGAGGCTATAGCCAATGCCCGCCTCGCCATAGACAGGTATACCGGCCACGGACAGGTCATCCATATAGCGGTAGATGCTGCGCACGGAAATACCCAGCTCTGTGGCCAGCACCGCCGCAGTAACTGGCTGTCGCACACGAATCAGATTGACCAACTGGAACAGACGATCGGCCTTGCGCATGATGGTTGCCGTGACTACAGCTGCTGTAAATATCCTCCAGCACCCGAAAATGCAAGCGGGTGTGCCGAGTCGCCATAGCGCGCTGCTCGAAGCTCGGATACGGCTGTGGCAGGCGACAGGAGAGCGGGTTGAGGCCGGACACTTGGCGTTGACGCGCCCAAGCCCATACAGCTGGGATACTGACTCCATCAAAGCTGAGCAACTGCCCCATGATGACCAAGTGGCGGCTGACCCTATTCAGGATCAGCAGGAGAATGTGGTTCCGATCCACTCTTTACGGGGTATTGGGTATCGTAACCGCCCTGGCAGGCGCTGCCGCCAAGTTCGTGTTACCGACTGGGCTCGCCACCCAGATTGGTGTTGATTCGGTCGGCAACATCCTCGGCATCCTGGCCGCCTCAATGCTGACGGTCACGACCTTCGCCCTTTCAACGATGGTTGCCGCTTACGGCTCGGCGTCCACCAACGCCACGCCGCGCGCCTCTCGATTACTGATTGAAGATACCCGGGCGCAAGGTACGCTGGCGACGTTCGTTGGTGCGTTCCTGTTCTCCATCGTCGGGCTCATCGCACTCAGCACGGGTATCTATGGGGACAGCGGACGACTTGTCCTGTTCGGAGCGACCATAGCGGTCATCATCGTCATCACCGTGACACTCCTTCGGGCCATCGAGCAGTTTTCCCGCTTTGGACGGCTGGGAGAAACGGTTGATCTGGTTGAAAAAGCCACGTTGAAGTCGATGAAGCAGCGCGCAGATGCGCCGTTTCTCGGCGGGATTCCCTACAGTGGCATAGCGCCAAGCAACACCATTGATGTCTTCGCCGCGGATGTTGGGTACGTTGAGCACATTGATGTGCAGCGGCTCAATGCCATCGCGGAGGAACACCAGCTGACGGTCTATTTGACCTGTCAGCCAGGCACCTTTGCGACTCCCAATCGCGCACTTMTGAGMGTTGGGGGCCTTCTCAACGACGATCAAAGAACACAGATGATTGAAGCGCTCACCATCGGCGGTTCTCGCAGGATGGAGAACGATCCGCGTTACGGCCTGGTCGTCCTCGCCGAGATCGGCGTGCGATCCATGTCTCCTGCCGTCAATGATCCTGGCACGTGCATCACGGTCATCGGTACCTGTGTGCGACTTCTGCTCAGATGGGATGCCTTGGCCTGCGCAGGTGAGCCTGACAAAGTGCGGTATTCCCACGTCCACATCGCTCAACTGGATGTGGACGACCTGTTCGAAGATGTGTTTGCGCCCATATCGACCGATGCAGCAGGGTCTCTTGAAGTCAACATCAGGCTGCAAAAAGCGTTYGYCGCCCTCTGCGCCGGCTGCTCACCCGCCACTCGCGAAGCCGCTCGACGCCACGCCGACGCGTCTTTGGAGCGCGCAGTGCAAACGCTGAAATTCTCCCGGGATCAAGAAAAGCTTCGGGCGATCGCTGCGGTAGAACATCAACGCGCTCAAGACGCAGCTACCCGCCAGGCAGTAGCGTCTGGTCACTGAGACCTGAGATTGGGATGATCGCTACGAATGGACATCGGCACATCCATCCTGGCACTACCACTCACCAGCGCTGGAACCTCTGTATCGAGATCCACCCTCCCGTCGCTTTCACGGGCTGCGTGGTTCCATATCGCCCAATGCGCGCAACTCCCATCCTGTCCGGCCTCACGCGCCGTGAAGACAGAGCCTTGGACTTGGGTGGCCTACGCTTACGCGTTAGACTTGGACGCTTTCATTCGCAAAATGGAGGCCACGAGACACTATCGTGAAGGTATTTCCCCTCATTTACTTGTGTGTTGCTGCAACGGCCACAGGCACAATCCACGCTCAAGAAGCGCCCAACACTCCTGTTGAACCATTTGTCGATGTGGGTGGCGCCATCCGGTTCAATTATGGCTGGCTGGACTACGGCCCCACAAGCCGCCTGCAACTTGAACTGCTTCGCGCAGACGTAAAAGCCGGAGCTGGCCCGCTTTTCTTCTCTGCCCAATATCGCTGGTATGACGGTTTCGATGCCGTCCACCATGCCTACGCCGGATGGAATTTCAACGAAGCAACGCAGCTCAAGGMCGGCATCCAGCAGGTTCCCTTCGGACTCCTGCCTACCGTCTCGCAGAGCTTCTGGTTCGGCTCAGGCTACTACCTTGGCATTGAGGACGATTACGATCCGGGTGTGACGCTCAGCCATGAACGTGGCGACCATCACTGGATAGTCGGCTGGTTCTCGGGGGATGAATACGGAAGCGGCTCTCGCTACAACCGATACTCCTTTGACGTGGCCCAGACTGCTGACCTGCCCTACAGGGAACGAGAGCGCGTTCACTTCAGATACGAACACACCAGCGCCTTGCATAACGGTGAGGTGCTGCTCGGGGCCTCTGGATTCAGTGGTCAGGTTCAGAACACCACTACCCGCCGTCACTATCGTCACCAGGGTGCTGCGCTGCATGCCCAGTGGAAACGGGATGGCTGGACGACCCAGCTGCAATGGGCTCGCTACCGTTACAGCGTGCCAGGCGACCGGATTGCGATGTCTGCCTTCCTTGCCCCCTTTGAGATTGCGTCGGAAGCCGATGTCCCCAGCGCAAACGTGGCCTACTCCTTCGGTGAGCAGCGCTGGCTCGATGACATCACCTGCTACAACAACCTCAGTATGACGCGCCCGATGGGACGCAGCCAAGGCGTGAGGGATTCATGGCAGAACGTGACCGGATGCAGCCTGCAAAAAGGGATCATGTTGACTTACGTGGACTGGATTGCGGGCAAGAACATGTGGTTTGCAGGCGGGGACGGCATCGGAATCGATGACGGCGGCCCCTCCCGCTGGCATAGCCGACTCAACCTCAACATCGGGTTCTATTTCTAAGCGCAAGTCGCACTCCTGCTTCAACGATCATCAACCGGAGGAATTTATGCAGAGCCCAGCTCCGCCATCCACTCCTGTTCGCCAGCGCATCTTGCCGCAGGTGTTCATTCCCACTGCGGCCATCGTGCTTTTACTGTTGGCGCTATCCATCTTCGTTCCAGAAAAAGCGACGACTTGGTTCACAGCAGCCAAGAACTGGACCGCCAATGACGCGGGCTGGTTCACCATCTTATCGGTCGCAGGCTTCCTGGTGTTTGTGGTCGGTGTAGCGATCAGTGGCTACGGGCGCATCAAGCTCGGCCCAGACCACAGTCGCCCTGATTACAGCTATGCCTCGTGGTTTGCCATGCTCTTTGCGGCAGGCATGGGCATTGGCCTGATGTTCTTCGGCGTGGCAGAGCCGATCATGCACTACGCTACCCCGCCGACCGGCACGGCCGAGTCTGCCGAGGCAGCTCGCCAGGCGATGCGTATCACCTTCTTCCATTGGGGTGTGCATGCCTGGGCCATCTACGCTGTTGTTGCGTTGGCATTGGCCTACTTTGCCTATCGCCACAACCTGCCGCTCCGGGTGCGATCGGCGCTCTATCCGCTCATCGGAGAACGCATCCACGGCCCCATCGGCCATGCGGTGGATACGTTTGCAGCCCTTGGCACCATCTTTGGCCTGGCCACGTCGCTTGGCCTGGGGGTAATGCAGATCAACTCCGGACTGAACTACTTGTTTGGCCTGGAAGTCAGCACCCTCGTGCAGGTGTCGCTGATCGGCATCATCACCCTGGTCGCCACGGGATCAGTGGTGGCAGGCCTGGACAGCGGTGTGCGCCGACTCTCTGAGATCAACATGATCATGGCCGTCGCACTGCTTGCATTCGTGCTTGTCTGCGGCCCCACCGTCCACCTGATGCAGGCATTTGTACAGAACACCGGAATGTATGCCTCCCAGCTGTTCTCGATGACATTCAACCTGTATGCCTATGAGCCAAGTGGTTGGCTCGGTGGCTGGACCTTGTTCTACTGGGGCTGGTGGATTGCCTGGTCGCCCTTCGTTGGCATGTTCATCGCCCGCATCTCGCGAGGCCGCACGGTGCGTGAGTTCGTGGTTGGCGTCTTGCTGGTGCCGCTGGGGTTCACATTCCTTTGGATGACCATCTACGGCAACTCCGCCTTGTTCATGGTCCGATCCGAAGGTGTTCAGGAGCTCGTCACGGCCGTTTCGAATGACAGCTCCATGGCGTTGTTTGAATTCCTGCGCCACCTTCCACTGACGATGAT
>NZ_JBFULO010000143.1:0-8846 GCF_054049855.1 Stenotrophomonas sp. P5_B8
GCATAGAAGCACGCGGCGGCCACGGCGTAATCGGTCAGCGTGTCGGCGGCGAAGATCGCGGCCATGACCACGCCCAGGCCGAGCAGGGCCAGGGTATGCCGCGAAGGCGAAGAGGGCATCGGAACGACTCCCGTTGGTACAGGGTGGAGCGCCGCAACAAGCGGCGCGCGGAGCATAGCATCGGTACCGTGGTGGGCCGGTGTCAGTCCTCCAGCGTGGCATTCCAGAAGCCCTGCAGCACGCCGGGCGTGGTCGACAGCGTGGCCAGCACGGCATCCAGCTCATCGGCATCCACCGCCGTCGCATACAGCACGGCTTCGATTTCCACGTCGCGGTCGCCGAACGGCCGCGGCTCCACTGCCCGTACCGGGTAGTGCGCCTGCTCCAGCAGCACCAGCAGCTGGTCCAGCACCTCGGCCTGCCGGTCACGCTGGCAGATCACCGTGACCGCGTAGGTAGCCTCGCCGGACGCTTCCTGCAGCGGTTGCCGCTGGATGCGGTTGACTACCGGCCGCAGCAGTGTGTTGGCGGCCAGTACAAACAGCGCGGCCAATACCGCCTCGGGCAACAGCTTGATCCCGGCACAGGCGCCCACCGCCGCCGAGCCCCACAGCGTGGCGGCCGTGTTGAGCCCGGATACCTGCGCACCGTCCTTCATGATCGCCCCGGCGCCGAGGAAACCGACGCCGGAGATCACGTAGGCCACCACATGCAGCGGCGAGGGCGGCCCGCCGTACATGTCATGGAAGCGCACGGCCAGATCGACGAACACCGCCGCGCCCACCGCCACCAGCGTATTGGTGCGCAGCCCGGCCGTGCGCTGGCGCAGCTGGCGCTCCAGGCCGATCGCCGAGCCGAGCACGAAGGCGGTAGCCAGGCTGATCAGCGTGCTGACCGTGGCCCCGGCATTGAACGGCGGCAGATGCGGATTGAGATCCATCACTGCCACCCGTAACGACGGATGTAGACTTTCTTCAGCAGCGTGGTCAGCACCGCATAGCCGAACAGGATCGCGACCAGGAACGGCCAGTAGCCCGGCGGCAGCGCCTGCAGCTTGAAGTAGCCGGCCAGCGGGCTCATCGGCAGCAGCACGCCGATGGCCATGATCAGCCCGGTCATCACCAGCAGCGGCGGGGCGGCAATGCTCTGCACGAACGGCACCTTGGGCGTGCGGATCATGTGCACGATCAGGGTCTGGGTGAGCAGGCCCACCACGAACCAGCCCGACTGGAACAGGCTCTGGTCGGCCACGGTGCGCGCGTCGAACACGTACCACATCAGGGCAAAGCAGCTCAGGTCGAAGATCGAACTGATCGGCCCGAAGAACACCATGAAGCGACCGATGTCCGCCGGGTTCCACTTCAGCGGCTTGCGCACCAGCTCTTCGTCCACGTTGTCGAACGGAATGGCGATCTGCGAGATGTCATACAGCAGGTTCTGCACCAGCAGTTGCAGCGGCAGCATCGGCAGGAACGGCAGGAAGGCCGAGGCCACCAGCACCGAGAACACATTGCCGAAGTTGGAGCTGGCGGTCATGCGGATGTACTTGAGCATGTTGCTGAAGGTGCGCCGGCCCTGGATGACGCCTTCTTCGAGCACCATCAGGCTCTTCTCGAGCAGGATGATGTCGGCGGCCTCCTTGGCGATGTCCACCGCGCTGTCCACGCTGATGCCGATATCGGCCGCGCGCAGGGCCGGCGCATCGTTGATGCCATCGCCGAGGAACCCCACCACCTTGCCCTGCGCGCGCAGGGCACGTACCAGCCGTTCCTTGTGCAGGGGGGTGAGCCGGGCGAACACACGGTGGCGGGTGAGTGCGTCGGCAACGGCGGCATCGTCCATGCGTTCGATCTGCGGCCCGGTCAGGATCGCATCGGCGTGCAGGCCCACCTGGGCGCACACCCGCGCGGTGACCAGCTCGTTGTCGCCGGTGAACACCTTCACCTCCACGCCGAGCGCCGCCAGGGCCTGCAGCGCCTGCGCGGTGGATTCCTTCGGTGGATCCAGGAACGCCACATAGCCGAGCAGGGTGAGGCCCTGTTCGTCGGCCTGCGAGTAGACCTGCTGGGTCGCCGGGGTTTCCTTCATCGCCACCGCCACCACGCGCAGGCCCTGTTCGTTCAGCTCCTCGGTGGTCTGCCGCACCCGGGCCAGCCGCGCCGCGTCGAGCGGCAGGTCGCGGCCGTCTTCGCGCACGGTGCTGCACACCGCCAGCATCTCTTCCACCGCGCCCTTGCAGATCAGCTCGTGGTGGTCGTCGCGCTCGGACACCACCACCGACATGCGGCGGCGCTCGAAGTCGAACGGAATCTCATCGACCTTGCGGTAGTCCTGCGCCAGGCGCAGCTCGGTCTGCAGCTCCACGTGCTCCAGCACCGCGCGGTCGAGCAGGTTGCTCAGCCCAGTCTGGAAGTGGCTGTTGAGGTAGGCGAAGGTGAGCACGTCCTGCGAGTCGTTGCCGAACACATCGGTATGCCGCTCCAGCGCGATCCGGTCCTGGGTGAGGGTGCCGGTCTTGTCGGTGCACAGCACTTCCATCGCGCCGAAGTTCTGGATCGCATCCAGCCGCTTGACGATCACCTTGCGCCGCGACAACAGCACCGCGCCCTTGGCCAGGGTGGAGGTGACGATCATCGGCAGCATTTCCGGGGTCAGCCCGACCGCCACCGACAGCGCGAACAGGAACGCTTCGGTCCAGTCGCCCTTGGTCACGCCGTTGACCAGCAGCACGAACGGCACCATCACCAGCGCGAAGCGGATCAGCAGCCAGCTGACGCTGTTGACGCCGGCCTGGAAGGCGGTGGGCGCCCGCTCGGTGGCGGTGCTGCGCTGGGCGATGGTGCCAAAGCAGGTGCGGTTGCCGGTGGCCAGCACCACCGCCGTGGCCGTCCCGGACACCACGTTGGTGCCCATGAACAGCAGGTTGGGCTGTTCCAGTAGATTGGCCTGGGCCACATCGGGCACCGCGAACTTCTCCACCGGCAGCGACTCGCCGGTCATCGCCGCCTGCGCCACGAACAGATCCTTGGCCGTGAGCACGCGGCAGTCGGCCGGGATCATGTCGCCGGCCGAGAGCACGATGTGGTCGCCGGGGACCAGTTCGCGGATCGGAAGCGAGCGCTGCTGCGCCGGCCGCCGGCTGTGCAGGTGCGCGCCGAAGTACTGGTCGGCCACGTCGGCCGCCTCGGTCCCCGCCGAACGCCGCAGCACGCGTGCGTTGTTGCCGACCAGCGCCTTGAGCCGCTCGGCGGCGCGGTTGGAACGCCCTTCCTGGATGAAGCGGATCAGGGTGGACAGCACTACCATGGTGCCGATCACCACGGTGGCCTTGAGGTCCTCGGTCAGCCAGGAGACCGCCGCCAACAGGGTCAGCAGCAGGTTGAACGGGTTGCGGTAGCACTGCCACAGATGGCGCCACCACGGCAGCGGCTTTTCGTGATCGATTTCGTTGGGGCCGACGCGGTCAAGGCGCTCGCCGGCCTCATGCATGCTCAGTCCATCGGGATGCGAATCCAGCGCGGCCAGTGCAGTGGCCAAGGGCGCATGCGCCAACCGCAGCAGGCCATCGCTGAAGTCCACCGGCACCGATGTCGCCGCACCGCGGCCGATGCCCGCCTCGGGCAGGGCACGGCGACGGAACAGGCTGCCGGCGCGGCGGCTGCGCAGGAAGGCATCGAACCATGCGTTGAGCAGGGTCATGGGGAACTCCTCAGGCGTGCTGCGCGCGGGCGACGGAAAACGTCACCATCGGCAGCGAAAAACGGGGATTGCCGCGCGAGCACAGCGGCTTCATGGCGGTACGGATCGGCGCGGGCAGGTGGCGCAGCACGCTGACGCGCTCGACGATCGGCAGCAGGCTCAAGGCGTCGGCGATGATCCGCGCCGAGCCCAATGCCAGGGCACGGGCGAACAGCGGTGCGCCGTGCTGCAACAGCTGGCTGCGCAGCGCGGCGACGTTGCGCTCACCGATCAGGCGGCGCAGGGTGATGTAGAGGATCTTGTAGTTCATCGGAAAGCCTCCGGGCAGGCAGCGCCCGTCGGCTTCCAGTGACTCAGTCGAGCCGAAGCCGCCGGCCGGACGCCGGGGTGAAACAGGGCAGTGGGTGGATCAGGGGCGCGTGGCGCCCGGCAGGATCGGGATCCATGGGGAAATCCGGTAGCGGAAGGGCGGATCCGGGGCGACGCACTGCGCCGAACCGGTGCGCGTATTGTCCGCACCGCACGCCCGCAGGCCTAGATGCCCGTGGGTTCGCCGCGATATACCTTGGTATAGGGGTGCGATGCCGGCCGTCGGCCGACCGCGTGGATCAGGACTTGGCCGGGCGTGCGCGACGCGGCTTGGGAATGCGGCCCACGTCCCGCGCCGGCGCACTACTGCGTGGCTGCAGCGGTTCCAGCCAGGACAGGTTGTCCACGTAGGCCAGGAAGTGTTTCAGGTAACCGGGCGAGATGTCGCCCATCAACGTGATCGCGCGATGCACCAGCACCGCCGAGTTCAGCGGACCGCCATCGCTGGGTGCGGCCGCCAGCGATTGGCGTACCTGGCTGCGGCTGCGCACGGTGGCCCACAGCGCACGGAATTCGTCGATCGCCGGCAGGGCAGGGTAAGCGGTTGGGGCCGTTTGCGCGCCGCTGGACGCGTCGGGTGTGGACAACACGCGCGGGCGGGCGGCAAGTTCCGCGACCAGATCGGCCAATGGCGCCGCGCGCAGCGGCGCTGCGACGACGCCGCGCCGGGAAGCGCGCGGGAGCGCACTGGCGTAGGCCGCCACGCGGTCGGACAAGCGTTGTTCCAGCAGCGTGCGCGCGGTCCCTTGCGCACGCGCCGCACGTGCCTGCAGGGCATCGAGCACCGCGAACGCGACCGGGTCGTGCCGGTCCAGCTGTTGCTGGCGCCACTGTTCCAGCCGCGCGCGCGGATCGACCGGCTTAGCCGCCATTGCTGGCCTTGGCCGGCCTGGGCCGCGGAATCGGCGCCATTTCAACACGCCGGTTGCGTGCACGCCCGTCCTCATCGGCATTGGAGCCGACCGGCTGCTCGGCGCCGAACGCGGCGGCAAACACCGCAGAGGCGGGCACGCCTTCGGCGATCAACGCGCGGGTCACGGTAAGCGCGCGCTCGGCCGACAACGCCCAGTTGTCGGCGAACTGGCGATTGCCTTCGCGCACCTGGCGGTCGTCGGTGAAGCCACTGACCATCAGGATTTCCTCGCGCGAGGACAGATACTCGGCCAGCGGCGCGGCCAGGCTCTTCAGCAGCTCGCGGCCTTCCGGCTGCAGCTGGTCGGAATTGAGCGCGAACAGCACGCTGCCGCGGATGCCGATGCGGCCATCCACCAGTGTCACCCGGCCGGCCGCGAGCGGCACCGCCAGTGCCTGCTCCAGGGTCTTGCGCCGCGCCGCTTCGGCCTGACGCTGCTTGACCTCATGGTCCAGGCGGGTGGACAGCTCCAGTTGCAGCGCCACCACGCCGACCAGGATCAGCACGAACGCGCCCAGCAGCACCGACATCAGGTCGCCGAAGGCGGCCCAGATCGGTGCACCGGACTCGCCGTCGACCTCGATCTCATCGCTCATGCGCTGGCGGCCTTGCCAGTGCCCCGGCGTGCGCCGAGCTGCTGCAGTTCCTCGATGATCTGCTTCTGCGACAGCACGCTGAGGTCGATCACCTCGCGTGCCTGGCCCACGTAGTACGCCAGCTGCTCGTCGCTGCGTGCCAAGGATGCATCCAGCGCGGTGCCGATCTGCTCCAGGCGCTGCCCGAGATCGGCGCTGGCGGTGCCGAACACCTGCATCGCACCGCCGAAGGCATCGGCCAGGCTGGCCACTTCGACCGCGCTGCCGGTGACCTGCGCGGCCACCTCGCCGAGCTTGCCGGTTTCAACCGCCAGGTGCTCGGTGAAGCGGCTGCCGACCCGTTCAAGCAGATCGGCCGAGGTGGTGACCAGCGCGTCCACCGCCGTGCGCTGCTCGGTCGAGGCGTGGTTGACCGCATCCAGCAGGGTTTCCAGCGTGGCCAGCAGACGGCTGCGCTCGTCCAGCATCGCGGTATCGCGGACCATGCTGTCGGAGAGTTTCTGGCGCAGTTCGGCGACCACRTCGGCGGCGGCCTTGGGCGCCTCGGAAGCCACCTGTACGAGACGCGAGATCTCGGCGATGGTGTCGCTGGCGTGGGCCTGGGTCTGCGCGCTGATCTGCTGCGCAGTGCTTGCCAGGGCATCGCAGATTGCCTGCTGGCGCTGCGCGACCTGCGCGCTGGTCTGCGACCACTGCTCGCCCAGCGTGACGGTCAGCGCTTCGAACGCGCCRCTCCACTGTGCCAGGCGCTGGGCATCGCGGGATTCCAGTGCGTCCTGCAACGTATGCTGCGACTGTTGCATCGCCTCCACCAGCGCGGCGGCCTGGGTATCGAAGGTGCCGGCAACCGCTGACAAGGCCGTCTGGTTGCGTTCGGCCAGCGCGCTGCTGGTGGCCTGCTGCTCGTCCAGCGCGGCACGCCACAGCGCCGCGGTCTGCCCGCTGCTCTGTTCCAGCCGGTTGGCGAGGGAGTCGACCAGCGCGGTGGCACGTGCATCGTGCTGGTCGGTCAACCGCTGCAATGCCGCGTCGAGGGCGGCAACCAGGCTGTCGTTGGCCTGCTGCTGCGCGTGCTGGGCGGTTGCCCAGCGTTCGGCCGTGGCGTCCAGGCGGGACGCCAGCGCATCGGCCAGGTCGCTGGCCTGGCGCGCGTGTTCCCCGGTGAACTGCGCCAGGCTGTCGCGCAGCTCGGCGGTGAGCGCCTGGTGGGTCCGCTGCTGCGCGGTCTGCGCCGCACTCCAGTGCTGCACGTTGTCGGCCATGCGCTCGGAGAGTGCATCGAGCAGGCCCACCGCACGCTGATCGTGCTGGGCGCTCAGCTGCTCCAGCGCAGTGCGCAACGCCTCACTCGACTGCTGGTTGCTCTGCTGCTGGGCGGCCAGCGCGGCGCGCCAGGTCTCCGCGTTGGCGGCATGGTTGGCTGCAAGGCCGGCGTTGAGCCCGCTCAACTGCTGTTCCACCGCAGCGCCCACGTGCTGCTGCAGTGCGCGGGTATCGCCGGCAATGGCGGCCATCGTGTCCTGCATGATCGGTTGCAGCGATTCGCCGACCGCACGGGCACTGGCGGCCATGCTGTCCTTGAGCGCCAGCTCGACCGCAGCGGCCAGGCGTGCGTGTTCGGCGTCGGCCTTGGCGTGGAAACGCTCCTGGCTGTCGAGCAACTGCTGCTGGGTCTGGGTGCTGCGTTCCTCGATCGCCACGGTCAACGCATGCAGGCGCTCGACCAGGGCCGGCATCAGCTCGGCCTGCGCCTGCGCCATGCGGAAGGCCTCGGCACGCTGCCAGCCCTGCGAATGCGGGTGCAGGCTGGTGGCGATCTGCGCATCCAGCAGTTGCACGGTCTGCAGGCGCTCGCGCCGGCACAGCGCGGCCAGCAGGCCCAGCATCGCCGAGGTCGCCACGCCGGCGATCGAGGTGCCGAAGGCCACTGCCAGCCCTTCCACTGGCGCGCCCAGTGAGCCACGGATGGCCTGCAGGTCGGTGGCGCTTTCCAGCGCCAGACCGGTGCCGCGCAGGGTGGCCATCATGCCGAGCAGGGTGCCGAGCATGCCCAGCAGCACCAGCAGGCCCACCAGGTACGGCGTCAGTACCGGAGCGGGCAGGGCGATGCGCTCGCCATCCACCCGCAGCCGCACCGCGTTGCGCAGCCCGTCCGGCACCCGCGCCAGCCAGCCGGCCAGGTCGGCCTGCGCCGCGCCCGCGTCCGCGACCGCGACCGCCCGGCCAAGACCGAGCGTGGCCTGGCGATAGCGCAGTAGTTCCAGCGCACCGGCGCAGTAGCAGGCCACGATCACCGCCGCGACCGCGGCACCGACCGGATTGCTGCCCAGGTAACCCGCACCGATCCAGCACGCCGCCAGCAGGCCGGCAAGGAAGACAACGAAATAAAGACTAGTTCTGAACATGACGTCCCAGTTATCGGGGGCGAAGCGCTGCAAGCAGGCCTTCGATCGGTTGAAAACGAACATCCAGTTCGGCCAGCAGCACGTCCTGCATATCCTGGTGGAAGCGCGCCAGCCAGCCATCGCTGGGTCTGGACGGCGCCGCTTCCTCGGTGTCGCCTGCGGTCGGCGCTGGCAGCGCCGACTCGCGCAGGCGTTCAAAATGCTGTCCCAACAGCGCCGGCACCGCAGCCAGCAGGCTCTGCTCGCGCGGGCTCAGGGTCTGTTCCATCACCGCATCCACTTCGGCCAACCGCGCCAGTTCCGGCGAGAGGTGACCGAGCATGTCGCGCAGCCGGCCGCGCAGGCGCCCGGTGGAGGCCTGCATGGACCGCTGCAGGTTCACGCAGTGCTGGCGATGCGCGGCATAGTCATCGGCCAGGGCGCGCTTGCCCTCGGCCGGGGCCATGATCGCGGCGATCAGCACCGCGCGCACCCGTTCGCATTCGGCCTGTTCGGCACTGTCGAACACCGGCGCATCCGGCGGTACCGGCGGCAACCGTCCATCCAGCGCCCGCGACAACGCTACCGCCCGATTCCAATCCACCCATTGGCTGAGGCGATCGGAAATATCCGGGCTGGAGGTGGGCAACGGTCCGTCGGCAAACCCCGCCAGCAGGCGGATGAAGGCCGGTCCGGGCACCGACGGTCGGTAGGGGGCTTTCGCCATGGTTCCGGCTAAAAACCATGAATTTTACACCGGAATGACGATTTGCCTGTCTGAACGGGATCGGCGGGCGCCCCGTCGCGGGCCGTCAGCCCTTGCCCGTGCTGGCGCTGCGACGTCCCGACACGTGGGCGTTTCCCGGCACATGCCAGCGCCAGGGC